>CANQSL010000003.1 GCA_947626515.1 uncultured Bacilli bacterium | reverse complement strand
ATAAGTAAAAAGGAAAAATTTAAAAGGCAAGGGTCAAGATGAATTTAACTTCGTCTCGCTCTTGCTTTTAATATTTCGTCTAAGTTTTACACATTATAATAAAGGTGTAATAATTTTTAAAAAATAAAAGTTATTACGGTTAAGTGTCAAAAGTATTAATATTTGAAGTAGGAATTAATGGTTTAGAAATATGATAACGCATTGTTAAAAGGATTAATTTTAGAAATAAAAAATGGATATGAAGGTGATAATTAGATGGCAGAAATTACTTCGATAAGAGAAATAATTGTAAATAAAGAAAAAATTAAGATAGAATTTACTTATTTAGCACAGTATAATAGAAATAAAAAATATTTTAATAATTTGGATTTTGATACTGCAGAATTGGAAAGTGATGATACAATTGAATTTTTAAATGATCATTTAAAAGAATACTTAGATAATGAACATTTAAATTTTACAAAAGTGGCAGAAATGTTTTTTGAAATAAACGAAATAGTTGATAATATAAATTTTATTGATAAGTATGGCTATTTTAAAGTTTATCGCAAAGAATTTGAAAATAAATAATAATAATTTAGAAGAAAATTACAAAGAATGTTGGAAGGATATTCTTTTGTTGTTATTAATGAATTAACTAACAAAGGTTATTTATTTCCTTCAAAATATAAAAAATTTACAAAAGAAGGAATAGAATATGTTGAAATTTGTTAGTGAGATTAAGGATTTAATTAATGGGTAATAAAAAATGTTTGCATAAATAATAAACATATGCTATATTATTAAGTAGTTAAGTTAATTAACTGCTTTTTTATCGAGAAGTAGCACAACTTGGTAGTGCACTTGGTTTGGGACCAAGGGGTTGCAGGTTCAAATCCTGTCTTCTCGACCATTTATAATATTACAGCATTAAGTGCTGTTTTTTATTTGTAGACATACAGTTAAAATTTTGATATTATAATTAAGGTGATAATATGGTAAATAATAAAGGATTTTCTAGTGTTGGTTTTGTAATTTTTTTGGTTGGTACAGCAACTATTTTTGGTACAGCAATTGCAGTTAATTATCAACATAAAGCAAATACTTCTACATTAAACAAAGCTAAAACTTCTGCTTTACAAATATATTCAGAAAGATTAGTTAGTAATTCTAAAGAATATTGTATATTAGATGAAAATTGTGGAGATATAAATAATCCACTTGATAGTGAAGATTTTGGTGAATCTCAATACAAAGTTGCTTTATATGTTGAAAATAATTCTGTTAATGGTTGTATATTAAGTGATGATGGTATAGCTAGTAAAATTACTAATGACGAAGTAGAAGTATTTGAAGAAACTGATATTGGATATAAAACTGTTTGTAATTTTAATAATAAAACATTGATTGCAAAATAAAAATGTAAATAAAGTGTAATAATAATTGTATATATAATTATTATATTGTATAGTTTTATTATAGGAGGGTGGCTAATATGATATATCCATCAATTGATAAGTTATTAAATATAGTTGATTCAAAATATAAGTTAGTTCATATTGTAAGTAAGAGAAGTAAACAAATGCATGAATATGATCACTATCAAATGAAAGAATGTGACTATGTTAATAAAAGAGAATTAGGTAGAGCATTAGAAGAAGTTGAAAAAGGTTTAGTAAAAGTTAAGAATAATTAATTTTGTTCTTTTCTTTTTTTTTATTAAATGCTATAATTAGTTTGCCTTTAAAACTTTTATATTATTTTTTTAGAAATGAGGAATTATTATGAGTAAGATTAAAATATTAAGTTTAGGTGGGCTAAACGAAAATGGTAAAAATACATATGTAATAGAGGTAGATGATAAAATTTTTATATTTGATGCAGGATTAAAATATGCAACTGAATCTTTATATGGTATAGATTATATTATTCCTGATTATTCTTATTTAATAGAAAATAAAAGTAAAATACAGGGAATATTTTTAACTCATGCTCATCCTGAAAATATGGGAGCAATAAATGAATTATGTGATAGTTTGCCAAATGTAAAAGTTTATTGTACAAAATATACTAGAAAATATTTGGAGTTAGAAGGAGTTAAACATAATTTAGTAGAAATTCAAGCATATAAAAAGATATCTTTTAAAGATGTATCTATATTTCCAATAGGTGTAAATCATTCTGTACCTGATGCAGTTATGTATGTTTTAAATACTAAAGATGGTGCAATAGTTTATACGGGGGATTTTATAATTGATCCATCTATGAAAGATAGATATGGTATGGATATTGGTAAGATAGCCTATATTGGAAAACAAGGAGTTTTATGTTTATTAAGTGATTCTGTATTTTCTGAGAGAATGGGACATACAAGTCCTAATCATAAATTAACTAATTTTTTTAGAGATACTATTAATAGAGCAGAAGGTAGATTAATATTTACTGTTCTTCCTATACATTTATATACTATAGAAGAAATATTTAATGCAGCAAAGAATACTCATAGAAGAATAGTAATTATGGGAAAACGTTTGCAAAATGTTGTAAATATGGCATTAAATGAAAAATATTTGAATGTTGATACTTCTATTTTAGGGGATTTAAGTAATATTAATGATAATAATGTAATATTATTGGTTTGTGATGATAAAGAAAAACCTTATGCTGCTATAGATAGAATCGTATCTGGAAATGATAAATTTATCACTTTATCTAAAACTGATACAGTTGTTTTTGCTGAACCAAGATATGATGAAAATGAAAAAATTATAGTAAGATTGGAAAATGAGATAGCTATAATGGGAGCTGAAACTGTTTCTATTCCAAAAGATAAAGAAATATCTCATCATCCTTCTCAAGAAGATTTAATGCTTATGATAGATTTACTAAAACCTAAGTATTATATGCCTGTAGAAGGTGAATATAGATATATGGTTAATAATGCTAATCTTGCTAATTCTTTGGGTATTAGTCCAGAAAATATTATATTAAAAGTAAATGGAGAAATTGTTTTAATACAAGATGGTGTATTGAAAGAATGTTTTGATAAAATAGAAATTAATGATGTTTTAATAGATGGTAATAGTAATGATGATGTAGGAGAATTAGTTATTAAAGATAGAGAAATGTTAAGTGAAAATGGTATTGTTTTAATTAGTGCAACTTTATCAAAAGACACTAAAGCAATATTAGTTGGGCCTGAAATTACAACTCGTGGTTTTATATATATTAAAGATTCTGCACATTTACTTGAAAATGTTAAAAAGATTTCATTTGATATAATAGAAAAAAATACTACTAATAATTACGTAGACTATAATAATATAAAATTAGAAATAAGAGAATCTTTAAGTAAGTATTTTTATTCTGAAACTGAGTGTAAACCTATGATTATTGCTGTTATACAAGAAGTTTAATTTAAAGGCTATAATTATAGTCTTTTTTTTTGTTTAGAAACATTTTTAAAACGATATACGTATTAATTTTATCTTGAATTAATAGTACATTTATTGTATTATTATTATGTATAAATAATAGAGAGAGGTTTAACTTATGAATAGAAAATTAATATTTTCTTTTATATCTATTTTTCTTTTAATGTTTTCTATCAATGTATATGCCAGTGACTTTCCTTCTGTAACTAGAGAAGATAGATATATAGGTGCTTATGATTCATATGGAAATCCACTTCCAAGTTATAGTCAATGTGGATCAAAAGTACGTATAACTTGTCCAGAAGGAGAAGGAGTAATGTGTACTATTGATAGAGTTTACTATAAAGGAAGTAGTTATATTTCTGTTAATAGTTCTGTCTATAGACCTTATTTAAAAATAGGTGAAACATCAACAGCATGTAAAAATGTTAGTAAAGTTAATTCTAATAGATATGTAAAAGAAGGTAATAGTAGATTAGAATGTGGAGAAAAAATATATGTTACAACATGTTATGATACAAGTGATGGAAGAATATGTAATTTCGTAAATAAAGAGACTAAAGATTACGGAACTATAGAAGAAAGCTTTCTAGAAAAAAATAGTAAAGCAGCTGAAGCTACATGTGCAAATTCGGGTTTTGAGACAGTAAATAAAACTAAATATTTAAAATCAGGGTCTGGTGCAGGTATATCATTGACTTGTGGAAGTGCTCTTTACATAACAAAATGTGATTATGATGGTAGATGCTATTTTAATAGTTATACTGACGCAAATGGTGCAACTAAAAATTTAAATTATGAAGTATATGTTGATTCAAGTGGATTGACAGACAATCAATCTAATACAAAATGCCCATCATCACAAGAAGAAGAAAAAAATAAATTAAATAAAAATACTTGTTCAAATGCAAGACAACTTAATGTTAGAGGAACTTATACTTTTAATGTTTGTTATGATAGTTCTTTTGATTCAAATGAAATAAAAGATTTAGTTGCCTCATTAGTAAGTTGTGGTCACAATCATAAATTAGATGAGACAGCCATAAGAGCTGAGGGTAATTTTGTAAAGGGCAATGGAGTTAATTCAAGAGATTATACAGTTGAGTGTGTCGAAGATTTACCAGCTCCAACTTTGAGTGCAGAATCTGGTTTTGCTCAAAGCAATGGATATGGAGAAATTAAATTAAAAGCTACTACGTATGGTTCTAAAATTGTTGCTTACTATGTAAGCGAGACTAAAACAACGCCAAGTGTATCATCAAGTGGATGGAAAAGAATAAGCGAGAATACTTTTACATATAAGTCAACTGCTGGTACTCTATATTTTTGGGTAAAGGATAATCAAGGAAAAATAAGTTCTGTTGTAAGTGCTTCAGTAATAGATAGAAATAATAATAAAAATACCGTAAAAACGTTAGAACTTAAAGATAGCAATGGAAATAAATTATCATTAAAGAAAAATAATAATGTTGCATATTATTATAATAATTCTATGAACATGAATTATGCATTATTATCAAATAATAGATTATTAGCTGATGGATTCGATCCTTTTGCTACAGAATATGAAATAGAAGTTGATTCACCTACTGTAACAGTTGCTGCTACATTAACAAGTAATGATGCTTCTTATGTAGAAGGATATGGACCTAGAACAGTAACTTTAGATTATGGTGTAAATACTATTTTAATAAAGATAAAAGATAATGCAGGTAAAATTAGAACATATACTATTATTGCAACTAGAAAAGATAATAGAAGTTCTGATAATGTGTTAAAAAGTTTGAGCGTAAGCTCTGGAAATATTAGCTTTAATGCAAATGTAACAGACTATAAAATAAAAATTCCAAAAGGGACAGATAGTGTAAACGTCAAAGCAGAAAAATCTAGTGAATTATCTAGTTTTGTTGATGGATTTGCACCTGGAGAGGTAAAAATAACTGGAAATACGACAACAAAATTAATAAAATTAAGAAGCCAAACTGGTTCTACTAGAACATATATATTAACTTTTATAAAAGAGGGAACAGATACAATTAATAAGGAATCTCTACAATTATTTGAATTTTCTATTCCACAAGTTTATGTTCCATTTGAATCTACAATATCTAATTATAGTTTGTATGTAGATTATTCTATGGATTCAATTGATATTTATCCAATGTTAAAAAACAAAGATAGTAAAATGGAAATTTTTATAAAGAATAAAGAAGATGATTATGAACAAACTACAACAAATGGTATTCCATTAGATGTAGGTGCAAACTATCTTGATATAAAAATAACTGATTCTTCTGGAGAAGTAGCTTATTATAGATTTACTATTATAAGAAAAGAGTTTGGACTTGCAGTCGAAGATAGTGCTTTTCTAAAAGATTTAAGAGTATTGAACTATGATATAGATTTTGATAGAAATATCAAAGAATATAGTGTTAAAATAAAAACAGAAAAAAGTTTGGTTATTACTGCTGTTCCTGAAAGTAACAGAGCAGAAGTATTTATATTGGGTAATGATGAATTAAATGCTTTCAGTACTATTAGAGTAAAAGTAGTTGCTGAAAATGGAGAAGATATGATTTATTCAATTGATATTGAAAAAGATCCATTTAATAAGGAATTAGAAAAATTTGCAGTAATAGCAGGTGGAGTTATAATTTTAATAAGTTTATGCATAATAATATTAAAGAAACAAATGAAATTTAGAAAGGATTATTATAAGGAGTAGAATTATGAACAAGAAAATTACTTATGTATGTTTAATATTAATGGGGAGTTTTGTATTTAATTTGAATGTATTTGCGGATATAGCTTCTGCAAAAATGGGAGATGCTAATTACGATCAATTAAAGGAAGCTTATGAGAAAGAATTAGAAGAACAGACACAAACAATTGATAGCGAAGGAACTATAACAATTTATGGAAAGTCTGATTGTATATCAGGTGGAAAGTGTGAATATAATTATTCTGACGGTAAAACTGCTGATGAATTAGTTTCAACTATTACTAGATGTTCTGGTGGTGAAACTTCTATTACAAGTGTTTTATCTGGTTCAGGTGGAGAAGATTATAAAGATGTTAATCCAAATGACTACAATGGAACAGTTTATTGGAGTGAAATGTATTATGTAACATGTAAAGCTGGTGAGGCAGAAACTCCTACAGATCCAAGTGCACCTAGTACTCCAACTAATCCAAGTTCTACAACTACGACAAAAAAATATGAAAGCTCATCTACTGAAAATTCTCCAGAAACAGGAGTTACAACATATTATGTTGTTTTAGGAGTTATTGCATTAATTTCATATTTATTAATGTTAGCGGTTAAAAAAGGTAATTTATTTAAGAAAATCTAAAGATTATTAATCTCTAGATTTTTTTCTATATTTAACAATTCATTAAAACATTCAATATGTTTTTTTTCATCTTCTATTATTCTATAAATCATTTTTCTAATATATTTATCTTTTATAATTTTTAGATCATTTTTATAATTATTAATAGTTTTTTCTTCTATTAATATATTGTTTTTGAGAAATTCTTTAATATTAGTACTATAATCAATAAAACTACTATTCCAACATATTAAATTATTATTACATTTATCTATATATTTAAATTTAGGAGTTACTCCTAACATTCTAATAGTTTTTCCTAATAAACTTAGATGAATCATTTCTGTTTTAGCTATTTCTGATAAACTTTTAGATAGTAACTGATTATCTATAAATGTATTAAAGGATTGATAAATATATTGATTTATAGCAGTTTCTTCACTTATTATTCCAGCGTAGTCATTTAATAGCAATTTTGCATAAGTAATATTTTTCTCTTCAACTTTAATTTTAGGATATGGTTTATTTACTTTATATTCCAAAATAATCACCTATTTAATTATATTTATATTTGACAAAAATATTTGATTTTATATATAAAATAGTTTATTATATTTATGAGAGTTATAATAATAATTAGGAGTTGGATATGAAAAAAAATATTGTAATATTATGTTTAATCAATATATTTATTTTTCCTTTGATTGCAAATGCTGCTAGTGCAAATAGTGAAGTATATGTAGGAAATAATAAAAATTTATGTACTAATTCAAAATATCAAGATAGTAATATTTTTACTAGTAAATCAGCATATTTTGGCAAATGTATGGAAGCAGTATGTAAAAGTAATCATTACATTGTAACAGAATTAAAAAAAGATACAGTACAATGTACTAATGGAAATAAACAACCATATAGAGAAGTTAAAAAAAATGGCTGCTATGATTTGCAAAGATCTCCATGTAATGAAAATGAAATAAAATATTGTTCTATGTTATTTTATTATGATTGTAGTAAAAATAATGATGGAAGTGATTTTGCACCTGCAACCACTACTACTACAACAACGACACAGCCTAAAACTGAAGCACCTTATACTGAACCTACTACATCTCATCAACCTGTAACAATTATAAATACTAAATTAAAGTCACTTACTTTATCAAGTGGAAGTATATCATTTAATAGTGATGTTTACGAATATAATTTAAATTTAGAATCTAGTGTTAATAATATTACTGTAAATGCTATCCCAATAGATAGTAATAATAGTGTAAATGTAACAGGAAATCAAAATGTTAAAAATAATAGTGTTATAATTATTACTGTTACAGCTCAAACGGGTGATAAATCTGTTTATAAAATAAATATAAAAAAACAAGAAGAAAAATTATCAAGTAACAAAAGATTAAGGAGTTTAACAATAAAAGATTATAATATAAATTTTAGTCCTAATATTAATGAATATAATTTAAAAATAAAAGAGGGAATAGATAAATTAGACATTGAATACACAACTGAAGATGATTTGGCAAGTGTTTCAATAAGTGGAAATAAAGAACTAAAACATGGAAGTAAAATTGTTCTAAGTGTAACTGCTCAAGATGGAAGTGTTGGATACTATAATATTAATATATTAGTAAAAAAGTCTTCTAAAATTATTCAAATATTATTTATATTAATATTAATTCTAGCTATAGGAGCTGGTGGATATTATGTTTATATTAAATTTATAAAAAACAGAGGAGGAGAGAAATATGAATACGAATAAATATAAATACTTAAAATTATTTTTCTTAACATTTCTTTCTTTTTTTCTTTTTAATAACATTGTTTTAGCAGATGATATTATTGATTGTGAATCATTAAAAACTGAAACTGCATGTTCTACTTATGGAAAGTGTGCTTGGAAACCAGAAACTGGAAAGTGCTATGAAGAATTTATAGCAAAATCTCCATGTTCAGATAAAAATATAAGAACAATAATAAGATTTTTTGGAGTTATATTAATGTTTGCTAAATTAGCAGTTCCAATAATAATTATTATATTTGGTACTATAGATTTCTATAAAGCTATGATTGATAAAGATGAAAAATTAATTAATAAAAAAGCTAAAACTTTAGGTATAAGAATAATTATAGGTATATTTATATTCTTTATTCCTAGTATATTAAGTGCACTATTCTCAATAAGTGACAAAATTAATATAAATACTAATGAATATCAAGCTTGCGCCGACTGTTTTTTTGAACCTGGTAAGTGCAATATAGATTCAAATTGATAATAAATTATTATTTTCTAAATTTATTTAAATAAAAAATAATAAATATTAAATAAAATATAATTATTATTTTTTTAATATAAGGAGTAATTATGTTAATATATGTTCTTATAATTTTGTTAACAATGATTTATTTTTATTTGTCAAATAAAAATGATAAAAATATTAATAAATATTTTTTGATATTATTTTTTGTATATTTAATGGTAGTATTTTTAAGACATGGAATTGGACCTGATTATTTTAATACATATCATTATCATTATTCAATATTAAAACTAACTGGGAATGATGTCCATTTTGAAATATTATATAAATTAGTTTGTAAAATTTTTATCTTTTTAAAATTATCTAATATAAACGTTCTTCAATTTTTTTCTTTACTAACTGTTACAATGTTTTTTGTGTTTATTAGAAAAAATGTAAATAAAAAATATTGGATACTAGCAATATTTATATTTTATGCAAGTACTATATACTTTGATACTTTTAATTTAGTTAGACAGTATACTTCTATAGCAATAATGCTTTATGCATTTGAATTTTTAAAAAAGGAAGAATATTTAAAATATATAATTTTTTTAATTATTGCTGCAGGGTTTCATTATAGCGCTTTTGTATGTATTTTTCATTTATTATTTTATATTTTCTTTAAAAATAATAAACATACAAAAATATTAAAAATTATATACTTTATATCTTTAGTATTAATATTTATTGACTGCACTAATTTAATAAAAAATTTTTCGTTTTTATTTCCTAAAAAATATTTAACTTATTTTCAAAAATTATTTAAAAATAAATATTCTATAACTGAATTAATAATTCCAAATATTATGTTTTACTTTATGAGTAAAGAAAGAAAAAATATTGTTAAAACAAACAAAATTTTTGATATATTATATACTGGATATTTTATAAATGTCATTATATTAAATGCTTTTTATGGTGTAGTTTTGTTTGGTAGGTTATCACTTTATTTTCAGTATTTTATTATCATTATTGTTCCTACTTTGGTAGAATATTATGATAATAATGTATTTAAACTAAAAAATAAAATTATTAAAAATTTTGATAAAAAATTCTTATTTATAATGCTACTTTTGTTTTCCATATATTTATATTATAGAGGTTTTATATTAGATGCGAATGGAATTATTCCTTATAGATCTATTTTTAGCTTATTTAATATGTGGTAGTTTACATTCATTAAGCATTTTTGTAAATTATTTTGTAAATTATATTGATTATTAACAAAAAAGAGGTATAATTATAATGTAATATAAAAAATAGAAAGGATTGATTTATAAAATGAAAGAGGCAACAGGAGAATTAAGTATGACTGCAATTGTTGTAGTTATTATTGCGATTTTAGCAGTAATTGGACCAATTATTGTTAGGAGTGTTGGAAATTCTATTCAAGCAAGAGTAAATTGTCAAGCTGCATATAATTGCGAAGGTTGTGTTAATAAAAAAAGAACATGTATGTATAAAGATGATAAAGGATCAGAAAAATCAGTCGTATGTAGTTGCGATGAAACAGATGCAGATAGATAGAATGTAAAAGAGGTGAAAATATAATATGAGAGAATCTATTGGAGGTACATGGTTACTAGGATTAGTTTTAACTTTTATTATATTTTTTGCCTCTTTTTTAGCTTTATCCGTAAATTATTCTAAGGCATTTAATATAAAAAATAATGTTGTTGATTTAGTAGAAAAATATGAAGGAAATAATTGTGCTGCTAGAAAAAGAATAGCTGAATATATGAAAAATGATGGCTTTTTAGTCTATGGTCCATGTCCAAGTGATTATACTGGATATGATTCAAATGGAAATAAAATTGAAAACGGAGGCAGAGCTTTATTTTGCATAGGAACTTCTAATGTTAATACTACTGGAAAAGTTCCGTCTGATGACGATGATGGTACACCTAAAACTGAAACAATTATATCAAAACAATATTATAGAATTATTGTTTTCTTTAAAATTGAACTTCCAATAGTAAGTGATTTAACCACTATAAGATTGAAGGGAGAAACTTCAACAATTTATTGGGCTACTGATAATGATATAAAAACAGATAATGAAAAATGTGAAAATCCATAAAGTTCAAACTATAAAATAGGAGGAAAACATGAATGTTATAGTTGCAAATGAAAGAAAAAATGAATTAAGTACATTAAATATAGAAATAATAAAAAACGTAGAAGGAATATATTCTGTAGAAGAATTAGTAGGTATGTTTACAAACTTCTTCTTTAATAAGATGATTTTGGATATAACTGCTATTAAAGATTATACAAATTATGCTAATTTAAAAAAGTTATTTGAGGTAGTTGATGTTAATAAAGTAATATTACTTTTAAAAAATGATAGTACTTGTTCTTCTAGAGAATTTATATCTGATTTAGTAACTTTAGGTGTATATAATTTTACTAATAATATTCAAGAGATTATGACATTGTTTACTAATCCAAAGACATTTGGCGATGTAAGTAGTTTACAGGTAGCTAAAAATACGTATGATGTCAATGAGCAAATTGATAGAATGTCTGGAAGAATTACTGACGAAAAAGAAGAATTTGTTGAGGCAGATACTTCTAATTATGATGGTAATACTCGTGTAATTGGTGTAGTTAATTTAAGCGAGCATGCTGGAGCAACTACATTAACTGTGCAAATGGTTAAACAATTATTTAGACATTATAAAGTTATGGGAATTGAAATGAATAAGCAAGATTTTTTATATTTCAATTTACCAGATTTAAATTTAGTAAGTTGTACTTCTAAAGAAGAAGTTGTCAAATTATTAGCTAAAAGTAAATATGATGCGGTTATAGTTGATTTAAATACTACAAATCCTGATTTGTTTTGTACAGATGTAATATATCTAGTTGAACCCGGAAGAATAAAAATAAATAAAGTATTAAGTAAAAATGGTAAAACTTTTGAAGAGTTAAGTGGTAAAAAGATTATTCTTAATAGGTCTAGTTTAGATAATGAAGAGTTAACTGAGTTTGAAATTGAAATTAATGCTAAGATATTTTGCACTGTTTCTAATTTTAGAGATAATTTGGATGCTGTTGTAAGTGTTGATAATTTATTAAATAAGTTAGGATATAGACGTTGTGGTAGTGGAAATGATGTAAATTCAAATCAAAAAAAAGGTTTTTTTGGTAAAAAGTTTTAATTTTTATTGACATTATTATTTTATTTCTTTAAAATAAATTTAGAAAGAAGAGGTATTTTATGAATTTATTAACTTTAGGAGCAGATATATCTGAATTGTGTACTCAAATTCCTGATATGCTACAAATAGTTGGTTATGTTTTATATGTATTTAAGATCGCAATTCCTTTAATTATTATTGCTTTAGGAATGTTTGATTTTGGAAAGGCAGTAGTTGCTGAAAAAGAAGACGAAACTAAGAAAATGGCAAAAAGATTAATATTTAGAATTGTTGCTGGTTTCGTAATATTCTTTATTCCAACTATAGTTATGTTCTTATTTGGATTATTAGGTGGATATAATGATGCTAAAGAAGGAAGCAATTTTGAAGTTTGTGAAAATTGTATTTTAAGACCTTCAAGTTGTCCAACAAATAATTAATAAAGTAATGGTATAAGCTATTGCTTTTTTTATATCTTTCAACTTTACAGTTGTCTATTTTTTTGTTATACTTTTATTTGTAAAATACTTTTTTATAGATTGAGGAATAACTATGAAATATAATAAGATGTTTAAATATATAGTATTTTCATTTTTAATAACGTTAAGTTATAGAATGAGAGTTTTTGCAGATACATTAAACTGTAACAGTTTAGGTAATTTAAGAACAGATTTACAGTATTTATTTGATTTTTGTAAAATAGTTATTCCATTATTAATTATAGGATTAAGTACTTATGATTTTATTAAAGCTTTAACTCAAAAAGATGAAAAGAATATGAAAAAAGCCTTTCAAAATTTTGTGAAAAGGGTAATATGTGCAGTTGTTTTATTTTTATTGCCAACATTGTTAGAATTATTGTTAGATCTTATTGGGTTGAGCAGTGATTTATGTATAGATTAGAGGTGAGATGATGGGTTTTCTTACACTTGCTGCAGGTAACTGGTTTGTAGAAGCTTGGAATACTATGTGGTTATTAGTATGTCAAGGTATATATGTTTTTATAGGAATTTTATATAGAATTTTTGAATCGGTTGCTAGTGTAAATTTATTTAGTAGAGATATTTTAGAAAAACTTACAGGACGTATTTATGTAGTAGTAGGAATAGCAATGCTATTTATTTTTGCGTATAATTTAGTTCTTACTATAATTAATCCAGAAGATAAAAAAGGTACAGGAGGAATGACTTCTGTAGTTAAGGAAACAATTATTTCATTAGTTATGGTTGTACTTTTGCCTACAGTATTTAATTGGTTGTATATTTTTCAATCACATGTTTTAGAAACTAATATTATTGGGACTATAGTTTTTGGTGGTGTTGGTTCTTCTTCTGGAGGAGATGCCAATAATCCTTCACAATGTGCAGAAGGTGACTATGACTGTACTTGTGATTTTAGTGATTTTAAACTTGATTCTTATAATAATACATCTTTTTTCTTAAACATACATTCTACAACAGATAAAACAAAATTCTTAACAGAGAGTTGTAAAGCTTATCAACAAGAGAAAGCATCTGTTAGAGGAGCTAGAACTGTAGGACCAACAATTTTTTCAGCATTTTATATACCTACTAATTTTACATTTGACGACTGTGTTAATTATCTTCAAACTGGTGATGGAATTGAAGATGATACTGACCAAAAGATATGTGTAAATTATTTTTATGATGTAACTGCAGCTAAATACACTGGTAACGTAGGACCTTTTGTTTCAGATTCTTATTTAAAAGATTTGGTTTCTGAGTTTAAAAATGATAAAAAAATTGAATTACATTGGATTATGGCAATATTAGCAGGAGGAATGGCATTATATATATTTTTCTGTTATGCAATGGAAATTGGTGTGCGTGTTGCAAAATTGGGCTTTTTACAAATGATTGCTCCTATTCCAGTTATGTTGAGAATTATACCTGGGCAAAAAGAAAAAATATATGCTAAATGGATGGAACATTTAAGAAATACATATTTAGATGTCTTTATAAGAGTAGCAATTATTTATTTTGCACTATTTGCTGTAAGTTTAGTTCCCGGAGTGTTAGATACAATCTTTAGCAATACTTTTTCTGGAAGTGACAATTTTATAGTAAAAGCCGTGGCTACTGCAATAATTATATTAGGTATTTTGAAATTTGGTGGAGATGCACCAGCACTATTTAAAGATTTATTTGCGTTAAAAGGAAACTTTGCAGTTAAAAGTCCACGTAAACAATTTAATGAAAATAAAGTTGCAAAAGGTGCAGTTGGAATGGTATCTGGTGGAGCATTAGGGATGGCTTCTAATATATATAATACTAGTCAAAACGTTAAAAATATTAAAAACGATGATGAAGATAATAAGGGCTTACGTACAGCAGGTGCTGCAGTTGGTGGAGTATTCAGTGGAGCTGGAGGTTTAATTGGAGGAGCTAGAGCTGGTGCTACTAGAGGTTATAATAGTCAAGATGGTGAACTTGGTCAAGAAATTTTAAGAGCAGCAGAAGATAATCAAACTAATAGAGAAAAACATAAAGCTACAAGAGAGAAAGGTGCTATTAATGGACATGAAATTCCAGTTGTAAGTTCTGCTTGGGGTTCTATGCAGAATGCTTATTCGGGAGTATCTAATAGTGCAGATTCTGTCTGGGGTGCTATTAAAGGAGAAGGACCTAGTCAAGCAAGCTTAGATGCTGGAGAAGAACTTTTAAAACAATTTGAAAAATTTGAAAATCAATTTTCTGATAAAGTTGTTGAAGCTCTTAAAAATGCATATCTAAAGACTCAAGAAGATTATAATTCAGGAAAAGATATAAGTATTGATGGTTATAAATATACTCGTGAAGGAGATAATTGGGTTTCTAGAGATAAAGATGGAAAAGTAGTTAAAGCTGTTTCTCATGAAGCTATGTTAGGAGATATTAAAAAGTCATTTAATAGTGCGCTTGCATCAGCTTATGCTGAAAATTATAAGAAAGATAGCAGAAGTGTTGAAGTTATTGCCAAAAGTGCATTTGAAACTCTTTCGAAAAATTTACCTGCAATGGGTAAGGAATTCTCAGATAAAATGTTGTCTAAAGTTTCTGATGGATTAGAAAAATTAGCAGGCATTGATAAAAAGTTTGAAAATTTTGATCAATTAAGTGATTTTTATGAAGAATTACAAGATAAATTTAAAAAACTTGATCCAAGCGATGTTGAATATGATAAAAAATCTAAGGAGATTTTCAGACAGTTATATGCAATTAACGATTCTATTAAAGGATCAGTTAAAGAAAATAATAAATATAATATGAATGTTGCTCAAGCTAATAAAGAGAAAAAAGAACAAAAAGATAAAAAATAAGGAGGAATAAAAAATGGGTAATAATCAATATTTGATTCCAGCGAATTCAAAGAAATCAATGTTAATACTTGGTTTCTTTAATCCAACGGATTTAATAATATTTGGTACAGGGCTAGTGTTAACTTTTATATTACTGTTAACTATTAAAGCTAATAGTTTAAAAGAAGCATTCTTTATTATATCCCCTGGTGTAATAGCTTCATTTTTAGTACTTCCAGTACCATATCATCATAATATTAGAACATTTATAAAAAATATTTATATGTATTATACGAGTAGAAGAAGATTTTATTGGAGAGGTTGGTGTACAAATGGCAAAGACAAGTGAGAGTAAATATGCTGAAGATTGGGTTCCTATTAAACAAATTAGAAATGGAATGATACAGTTAGACAATAATTATTTAGTTACTGGAATTAAAGTAGAACCTAAAAATATATTTATACTTGATTATCAAGAACAAAATAATATTATATTTAATTTAAGAAATTTTTATAATGTTATTGATTATGAGTTTTGGTTAGTTGTTTGTGATAGACCAGTAGATATAAATTTATATTTGGCACAATTGCAATTAATGCATGCCAATGCTGCTACTCAACAAATTAGAAAGATAATAAATCAGGATATCGAAAAGGGGGAAAGATTTAGAAGTTCTGCAATTAATGCTGTTGATACCGAATATTTCATATTATTTAGAGATAAAAAACCAGAAATATTACAAAAAAGAATACATACCTTAATTAGTAATTTAGCATCTACTGGATTAAATTCAAGACAAGTAAATGATGATGATTTAAGGGTAATTTTAGATAGTTTCTTTAATGGTAATATGAAAACAGAATTTGGGACGGTGATGAGTAATGTCTAGTCTAAAAAGTGAAATTGCACCTAAAGGGGTAGATTTTGGTGTCAATTCTTTTATAATTAGTGATAAATATTGTACTATTTTAACTGTAATTGATTATCCTAAATTAATTGGACCAGGATTTCTTTCTAATATAACTAATATGCCTGGTGTTAAAGTAGTTGTTAAACATATTCCAATACAATTTGAAGTAATGAGAAAAATGATTAATAAAGAGACTGCTGATTTAAAAGAGAGATATCAACATGAAAATGATAGAACTATGCAAGAAAGTATTCGTCAAGACTATGAATCATTAGATAACTTTGTATCTATGCTTGCTGCAACACAATCTAGAATTTTTGATTTTCAAATGCACATCATGTTGAGTGCGGATAATAAAGAAGATCTTGAAATGAAAAAAATGCAAATAAGAAACTATTTGGATGCATTGGGAATGCATGGAATTCCTATGATGTTTGAACAACAAAAAGTATTGAAATCAATGATTCCAATATTCCCAAAACAAGATATAGAAGAGAGAGTTGGAATTCCAATCCCAAGTCCAACTATTGCAGCAATGTATCCTTTTGTATTTGATAGCATTAAAGATCCAGGTGGAGAGTTTACTGCACCAACACTTCTAGGAGTAGATTTTTCAGGCGGTGTTGTATTATTTAATCAATTTTTATATCAAACTAAAAAAGAATTTAATAGAAATAATGCAAATTTAATTATTTTAGGTACTTCTGGTAGTGGTAAATCAACAGCAGCTAAATTAATGCTTAGAACTCACATTAGAAATGGTTGTCAAATAATATGTATCGATCCTGAAGGTGAGTTAGAAGAAATGACTAAAACTTTTGGTGGAGATTTTATAGATTTAGGTAAAGGTGGAACTTTTGGAATTATCAACCCTTTAGAAGTTATAGTAGATGTCGATGAAGAAGATATTAAGCAAGGAGTAGGATATCCAGTTTTAACTAGAACTTTACAATCTATTAAAGCTTTCTTAAAATATTATAGTCCTGATATTGAAGATGATGTTTTAGGAATGTTTAGTGATGTTCTTCAAGATACATATAAGAGATTTAATATAGATTTTAATACTGATTTTACTAATTTTACTTCAAAAGATTATCCAACATTTGATGATGTTTATAGTACTATAAAAGGAAGACTTTTATCTATGCCAGAAGCAACACGTGAAAAAGACGTAATGGAAAGATTGGAGTTAAAAATTAGACCTTTTGTAAGAGAACTTAGATATTATTTTAATGGACATACATCTATTACTCAAGATAGTGATTTTATGGTATTTAATATAAAAGAACTTATGAATAGTGAAGAATCCATTAGAAATGCTTTGTTCTTTAATATTTTAAAATATGCATGGGGTCTTTGCTTAGATTCAGGTGTAAATACTGTATTAATGGTGGATGAAGCACATGTATTATTAGGAGGAAGAAATGAGTTAGGCGCTGAATTTTTAGCACAAATGCAAAGACGTAGTAGAAAATATAATACAGGTACTATTATTATTACTCAACAGCCTACAGATTTTGCTGCTGAAAATATAATAACTCATGGTAAAGCAATTTTTGATAATGCTTCTTATTATTTAGTAATGGGATTAAAAAAACAAGCAGTTGAAGATTTATCTAAATTAATAGATTTGAATGATAATGAAAAAGAAAGCATAAAAAGTTATAGTCAAGGAGAAGCTTTGTTTGTTTGCGGAAGTAGAAGGATGAGAATAAATGTTGTTGTAACTCAAGATGAATTAGATTCATTTGGATCTGGTGGAGGCTTGTAAGGAAGTGATTTATATGAAAAAAAATGTTCTATTTAAAAGAGGGGTGTTAATCACTTTTCTTTTAATGGCATTTTTTTGTATAAATAAAAATGTTTTTGCATCTAGTTTTGCTTACTCTGCTTTTGATTGGGATACATTTTTAGAACAACATAAAAGTTATTGGGTAAGTGGATGTGAAAATGGAGATACAGATTGCGTAGACAGAGTTTTAAAAACAAAAGAAAAATTTTATAAAAGATTATATAGTTTATTAGCAACTTATCAAAATAGAGGTTATTTTATAAATGATAATATTATAATTGAAACAGTGTTTTTTGGTTTGACTCCAGATTCTTTTGCTGATGAAGGAACTATTCCAGATGAATATGAGGGACAAGTTCACAATTATGGATATGCTATTGACGAATCTGAAAGTAGTTCAAAATATATTGCAAGTGATGATGGTGAATTAGAAAGAGCAAGGGAGTATTTTAAAAAAGAAGCTGATAGTTTAAAAACTCTTATGAATAATATGATAGGTTATACCAGAGCTTGTTATGGTGTTTCTAATGAAACTCCTCATACTGTTACAAATGATAATGGAAGTACTTCTTTAGTTTGTAGTGGAGATTATGTTCCTTTAAATGGAAAATGTGTTCAAAATGTTGCAACGTTGAAATCTAGTTTTTTTGAAATGTTAGGTATAAGTATTTTTAGTAGTAACAATAATGAACAAGAATGTATGGAAAAAACTAAAGGTTACAGTTCATATATGTTAGGTGATGTTTCAGAAAAACAAGTAAATGAAGAATTATATTGGGACTTTTTGAAAAATGATGATTATTTTGATAAAAAAGTTCATTTACAATCATATTTTGAAACGGTTTTAAAGCAGACAAATCATAAAACAATGTCTGAATTAACACAAGAAGAATATGAAGAATACAAAGATTTAATAATTGCTTCAAGAGAAAGAATTATAAACAATATTCAGTCAATAATTGAAGATTATGGTACTTTTGCAACTACTCCGGCGGGCGCGTTTATAAGTTCATGCAATAATGATGTTTATTGGTGGCCAATAGGAGGAAGTGATGTGACATCTAGTGGTGCAATTGAATTAGCGATTGGAATGCCTGTAAGTACTAGAATTTCAAGTGGATTTGTAGTTAGAATAAGACCTAATTATGGTACAGTACAGCATCATAAAGGTATTGATATAGCAGCAGCTGGAGGTTCAAATGTTATTGCAGCAAAAAATGGTACTGTTATATATCCTAAAGCTGGAGATACTGGTAATTGTGTAGAAGGAAACAAAAGTTGTGGAGGATCTTTTGGAAATTATGTAATAATTCAACATGAAGATGGAAATTATACAGTATATGCACATATGCAGACACATTCTTTAAGAGTCCAAGCGGGAGACAGTGTTGTTCAAGGACAAGTAATTGGAAAAGTGGGAAGTACTGGAAATTCTACAGGTAATCATTTACACTTTGAAGTAAGAGTTGGTGGTTCATCAAGCGCCAACGCACAACAACCATTAAATTTTGTTTCTGCCGAAACTCCTAGACCTACATCTTCTACAAGCACTTGTGGAGTAGGTGGAGGGAATTTATTTGATTTTATCTATAGTTGGGAAGGAGCTCCAAAAGAAGATGGAGATTATTATATAGCATTTGATGATGGAGCACACAACGTTACTATAGGTGTAGGTATTGCTGTTAAATATAATAAAGAAAGATTTAGACAATTAGGTGTAAATCCTGATAGTATTACTTACGGTTCTAAAGTAAAAAAAGAAATTGTAGATGAAATATTTAAGATGGAGATACAGGATAATGTAAATTACGTAAAATCGACATTGTCAAATGCAGGAATATCTTTAGAAAATTATCAAATAGATGCTTTGGTAAGTAGAACGTTTAATACTGGAAATATTAAGAATTTCCCAAAAGCATATAAGCAATATGGAAATACTAATGCGTTATATACAAATTATATGAGCACCCCAGTAAAAGCTAATAATGGACAATATATGGATGGATTGAGAAGACGTAGAGAAGCAGAATGGGAATTATTTAGTAAGGGAAATTATAAACTTAATTCATAAAGGAGGATTTATGAAGTTAAAAAAAAGTGATTATAAATTATTAATTATTTGTGTATGTTTAGTAATAATTAGTTTAATTATATATTCTTTTCAAAATCCTTCTAATGAAAAAAAAGTCAATGTTAATAATGAAGAAAAAATTTCTTTAGTTACTGATTATTCTAGGTTTTTTACAGTAAATTCTTGTATTTCAAAATATATGCAATATTTGCAAAGTGACGATAAAGATAGTTTATTAAAAGTTTTAAATGAAAAATATATAAGTGATAATAAAATAACAAAATCAAATATTTATACATTTTTACCTAATTTTAATGATACAACTTATTCATTTGTTTCAAAGAAAATGTATTATGAAACATTGCAAGAAGGAATATATAAATTTTATGTCTTAGGAAATTTATATATTGATACTATTGAATCTAGTCAATTTGAAAGAAATGAATATTTTGTATTAGAATTAGATACAAATAATCAAATATTTAATATAGCTCCATATAATGGAGAAATATTTAAATAATAAATGGAGGAAAGGTTATGGAAAATATTTTAAACAATAAAAAAATCATTATAATTTGTTTTTTCCTTGTTTTAATAGCTTTTTTAATATATTATAGATTTTCAAGTGATAAATTTAGTGATGAAGTAATAGAAAAAGAAGAAAATAACTTTTCCATGAAACACTATGATGCAAATGAATATTTGCCAGTTTATATGACTGATGAATCAGTTATTAAAATTTATTTAAATGATTTCAAAAACAATATGATTAATAATAGCCAAATGGCTTATGACAGTTTAAACGAAAAGTATAGAGAACTAAAATTTGGGAGTTTAGATAGATTTAATGAATATATTGTAAATAATTTAAGTCTTGAATTTATTAATTCCCAACTATCTAAATACAGTATAGGTAATATTGATGGAAAAAAAGTATTTTATGTATATGATGATGCAGAAAACTTTTATATTTTTGTAGAAAATTCAATAATGGATTATGAAGTTTATTTAGATGCGTATACTGTAGAACTTGATTAAAAGGGGGGGTTTTTTTGGAAAAGTATAAAGCAAATAGAAATGATGAAGAACCATCTAAAGAAGAAAAAACAGAAGAAGAACAAGAACACGAAGCTGTACAAAAAACAACTAAGCTTGCTGCTAAAGCTGTAGGAGATTATTTTACAGGTGGAGTAATATCGCAAGCATCTAATATGCCAGTAGTTGGCGACAAAGTTGATGAAGCTTTAGATAAAGTAGCTGATCAAGCTGCAACGGTAATCGAAAAAACACCTATGGTAGGTAATGCTGTAGGGAAAATAGCAAACAAATTAGATGAAACAGGGTTAATAGATGCAGCTTCGGAAGGGTATGATATGATAGGAGGATTAGGTTCTAGTGGGGCTCCTAATGCTGGAGGTGCTGCTTCATCTTCTGCCTCAGGTATGAATAATATGTCAGGAATTAAAGGAATGAATAACTTTGCTGGAAATAATAATAGTGTTCCTAATAGTGATAAATTAACAACTGGTTCATCAAATAAATCAAAAAAAGTTGAAGGTGTAGTATCTCAAAAAGCAAGTGCACCTGCTAAAGAAACTGTTTCTGAAAACAAAATTGACGATGAATTACCATTACCAGTTGATGATTTAGATATAGATGATAAAGATACAGATAATGATAACGATGAAGAAGAAAAAGAGGAAAAAGGTACTTTTATCTTATCTTCTATAGCATCATTCCCTATGAAATTGGCTATAGTAAGTTTTGGTTTTTTATGTTATATACTTATAATGTTTGTAGTAATGTTAACAGGAAAAGATATAGAAAATTTAAAACTTACTAATACTACTGCTTTAGCAAGTTCATATGTTGGAAGCAGTAGTTCTTGTACGGTTGATGATATAAATTCAAGAATTTTTTATATTGGTGATAATAAAGTTAGCAATACATCTAATAATTTAACTTCTAGTGGTGCTAATTATGATTGGCTCAATAATAATAAACAAGAAATAGAATCAAAATTGATAAATGATTCAAATATGATTTTAGTATTTAGTTTAGGTGATACTGATGCAGAAAATGCTGATTCATATATTGATTATTATAAAGATTTATCTAAAAATTATAACAACAAAATATTTATTGTTTCAACAGAGAATGAAGAATATAACAATAAGTTAAAAAATAGTTTTTCTAATAATTATTTAGATTTATCAGTTACATCTGGGGAAACTAACATTACAAATAAAATACCAGAATTAATAATAAATACAAAAAGTGTAGTTTGCTCTGGAGGTAGTATTTCTGATATTTCACAAACATCACTTTCTGGTGGAGGATTTGATAAATTATCAGCTGGAGAGACAATAATATCTCAAATTGGAAGTGATAAATTAAATAATTGGAATCAACTTATAAAAAATGATGTTATAAAAGCTGGAGTAGGAACGGGAGATGCTGTTTCAATAGCGGCTTATGATTTAATACAAGGAGCTTTAAACGAAAAAATAGTAATACCTTATTTATGGGGTGGAGGACATGGAAATATTTCAGAAGGAATAAATGGTAATTGGGGAGCTAAAGTTAGAGTTACAGCATTTGGTTCCTCAGCACAACCAGCAGGATCTTATCAAGCTGATGGATTGGATTGTAGTGGCTTTGTTTCATGGGCATTAAAAAATGGGGGATGTACTAACTTTACTCCAATAGTAGCGAGAAGTTTTAAAAATCTTGGCAATAAAACTACAGTTAATGCTGCTGTTGCTGGTGATATTGCTGCAAATAATTCACATGTAATGTTAATTATAAAAAATACTGGTTCTTCTTTAGTAGTTGCAGAGGCAAAAGGGGCTAGATATGGAATAGTATTTAGTGAATATAAATATGGTGAATTTAATAAATATACATTAGTTAGCATGTCTAATTATTATGCTAATAATTGTAAAGGATAGGTTATTATGAAGAAAATAATAATTCTTATGTTATTCATAATTTTAACTGGATGTAATGCTAAGTATAATTTAGAATATATAGATGGTGAATTTAAAGAAGATTTAAATATACTTAATGGAAAAAGTAAAGAATTGAATGGTATTCCTATTGATGAATATTTAAATTATAATATATCTATAAATTATTTGGATGATCAAGAAGAATTAGCTTTAAATGAAAATTTAAATAAATATAAATTTTATAATAAAAGTTTAATAGATGATGGTTCAAATTATGGAATTAATTTAAATTATAAATTTTCTCAAAGTGAAATTAGTGATAGCTTTATTATGCATATTTTATTTAATAGCATAATTATAAATAATAGTAAGCTAAAATTTAGTGATATTAATAATGTTTTTACAAATTATGAAGATTTAAAAAATATAGAGATATCATTTAAAACTGATAAAATAGTTGAAAATAGCAATGCCGATAAAGTAGAAGATGACGTATATTATTGGTTTATAAATAAAAATAATTATAAAGATAAGGAAATAGAAATTTTATTTAATGAAGAAGAAACTAGAGCAAAATTTGAGAAGATTAATAATATAAAATATGAAGTTGTAATATTAATTTTATTATTAGTTTTAATAATTGCAGTTTTCATATTTTATATAAAATTTAAAAAAGCTAATAAAATGTAGAAAAAAAAATCATATTAGTTTATAATATTTATGTTGAGGGGATGTTTATGAAATTTAGGGTTTCATCGAAAGATTTAATTATATTTATAATATTTTGTATATTTTTATTATTCTTATCAAGTATAGTTGTATCTAATGCATTGGGAATAATCAATGAAGGAGTTTTTTATGGTATAAATCCAATTATAGGATTTAGTTCAAAATACATACTTCCTACTTTACTATTATTCATAATTGTATTAATTGCAATTTTTTTCAGCGTTTCATCATATATTTTTGAAAGAGAAAAGGGGCCAGGTATTGGTTTTAAAATTAATGAAAAAAATGAAGATGGATATGCTAGGTGGGCAAGTGAAAGAGAAATAAAAAATTCATATAAAATTGTTAAAGTTCCTATTAATCAACCTGATTCAAAAGCAGCAGGTACAGTTTTAGTAAATAACGGTAAAGATATGTGGGTTGATAATGGTGAAAATCATACATTAGTTATAGGAGCAACTGGTAGTGGTAAAACTACAAGTGTAGTTGACCCTCTAGTTTATAGTTTAGCTAAAGCAAAAGAAAGTATGATTATAACAGATCCAAAAGGAGAAATATATAAACAACATTCAAATTTGTTAAGAGCAAGAGGATATAAAATTATTGTTTTAAATTTCCGTAATCCACAATATGGAAATTGTTGGAATCCATTAACACTACCATATCAATTATACAAAAAAGGAAATACGGATAAAGCTACAGAACTAGTAGATGACGTAGCATTAAATATTTTAAAAGATAAAAAAGCACAAGATCCATTTTGGGAAAATAGTGCAGCAGACTATTTTTCAGGTGTAGCTTTGGGATTATTTGAAGATGCAAAAGAAGAAGAAATTAATTTAAATAGTATAAGTTATGTAACAACTGTTGGAGAAGAAAAGTTTGCAACTTCTAATTATATTAAAGAATATTTTGGATTAAAAGGTGAATCTAGTACACCATATATATTTGCTTCTAATACAATTAATTCACCGGCTGAAACAAAAGGTGGAATTCTATCAGTTTTTAGACAAAAAATACGTCTTTTTGCCAGTCGTGAACAACTTTCTGAAATGTTATCGCGTAGCGACTTTAATATGAGGGAAATAGGAAAAGTTCCTACTGCTGTATTTATGGTTATACATGATGAAAAAACTACATATCATGCTTTAGCGACAATATTTATTAAACAATGTTATGAAACTTTAATTGATGTAGCTCAAGAAAGTGGTGGAAAGTTACCAGTTAGAACTAATTTTATTTTGGATGAGTTTGCAAATATGCCACCTTTAAAAGATGTAACAACTATGGTTACTGCCGCAAGAAGTAGAGCAATTAGATTTACATTTATTATTCAGAACTTTGCACAATTAAATGATGTTTATGGCAAAGAAGATGCAGAAACAATTAGAAGTAACTGTGGAAATTTAATTTACTTATTAACAACTGAGTTAGCAGCATTAGAAGAAATAAGTAAATTATGTGGTGAGAAAAAGTCTAAAGATAAAGATAAAACTGCCTCTACACCATTAATTACAGTTAGTGACTTACAAAAAATGAAAATGAATGAAGTTGTTTTAATAAGATCTAGACTAAATCCTTTTAAAACTAAGTTAAAACCAAGTTACGAAATAAACTGGGGACAAACTTATCCTAAAGCTGATTTTTCTGAAAGAAAAAGAGGAGAAATAGGTATTTTTGACATTAAGGAATTTGTTAAATCAAAAAAGCAAGATAAAGTAATGAGTAGTTTTGGCAGTATGCCACCAATGGGAAATGGATTCCATTTTGGTGATACTATGCCTAATAATCCGTTTATTGCTAATGCAAATATGTCTAACCCATTTGAAAATTCAAAACCACCAATGGGCTCTAAAGATAGTTTAAATCAACCTAATCCTTTTGCTGGTGAAAATGATTTTGACGTAGATGATTTATTAAAGAGAATAGATGCTAAAATTGCTGAATTAGAAGAAGAAGAGAGATTAGAAAAAGAAAAACAGGAAAATAAATCTGATAATAAAGATTTAGAAACAAAAGATGAACCTATAGATAAAAATGATTCAATAGATAAATTTGAAATAGATGATGATTTAGATAGTGATAGCGATGTAGAAATAATAGATAATAGTAGCAATAAAAATAAATCATTTAATGATATATTGTTGGAAAATGCTAAAGAAGAATCAAAGGAAAATAAACCAAAAGATGATAAAGAAGATGAGTCAATAACAGATGATCAATATTTTGACGATTTCTTCCAAGACGAATAAAAGAAACTAAAGAATAGTATTATCAAATCCTTTAGTTTCTTTTTCTATATATATAGGTCTATTTTTAGTTTCTATATAATTTTTTCCAATATATGTACCTAATATTCCTATAAAAATTAATTGTATGCCTCCTAAAAATAATATTACTACTAATAAAGATGCATAACCAGGAGTATCTTTTCCAAACATTAGAACTTTAACAATAGTTATAATAATATAAATTAATGATATAGAGGAAAT
Source organism: uncultured Bacilli bacterium (assembly GCA_947626515.1). GTDB lineage: Bacteria > Bacillota_I > Bacilli_A > RF39 > UBA660 > UMGS1124. Next base: position 51,680 of record CANQSL010000003.1, on the reverse strand, counting down.
CACTGTACCAATAATAGTAGATAAATATAAAGGCTTTATGGAGTGATTTGTGATTCCTTTTATTGCATAGCTAATTTGTTCTTTATTATTGAATTTAGTTTTTCCACTAAATCTTTTTTCTACATCATAATACATATATTGAGTATTAAAGCCAATCCAAGAAAAAATTCCTTTAGAAAATCTATTTTTTTCATTTAAAGATAATATTGCATTCAAAACATTGCGTCTAAACATTCTAAAATCACTTGCGCCATCTATTAAATTTATATCTGATAATTTATTAATAGTTTTATAAAATATTTTTTTTAAGTTTCTTTTTATTATATTTTCATTTTTTCTATTTTTCATTACCATTACAATTTGATCGACTTCATCATTATCTTTTAAATATTCGTACATACTAACAATATATTTTGGATTTTGTTGTAAATCAGAATCGATTATGCAAATGTAATCTCCTTTAGCGTATTTTAAACCAGCATACATAGCAGATTCTTTCCCAAAGTTTCTACTAAATGATATATATTTTATATTTTCATCTTTTAAAGCTATCGATTTAATTTTTTTTAAAGTATTATCATTAGAGCCATCATCTATATATATTAATTCATAATCTAAATTTTTTAAATTATTTAATAATTTTTTATTTAATTCCAATATATTTCCTTCTTCATTAAAAGTTGGAATTATAACACTTATCATCAAAGTCACCTCTTAAAAAAATTATAACACTTAAATATAGAAATAGATATTATTTTATGATATAATTTATATAAAATATGGGAAGTGATTTTATGTATAAAAAAGAATTAGGTGAAGCTTCTTTAAATAAGTATTTAAAAATGATTTCACATAAAATAAAAACATTAGAAAAACAAATAGATAATACAAATAAAAAATTAGATACTATATCTAAATTAGAAGGAATGACTATTAATATAGAAAATATTTGTACAAATATAGAATTATTTAGAAATACTTTTCCAATGTTGGAACAAAATTTAAAACTTTTAAATTATTTTTATAATATGAATGTTACTGATATAGAACAAGTTTCTTTATCTTTAGAAACTATTGCTTTAAATGTTAAAAGCTTAATAAAAGAAAAAGATAATTTATTAAGTGAAAAAGAGAATATAATTAGTCAAATAAATAAACTTAATAATGCTGTATCAAATAATTTAGAAATTAAAGAAGTTTTATCTATAATGGAAATAATACATTTTCAAGATGAAGATAAACTATCATTAGTTGCTTATTTAGCATTTAATAGTTGTAAAGATACAGTTATAAAAAAAGAAGAGAATATAGATAGTTTTGTTTTAGATAAATGTAATAAATTAAGAGAGGAAGCCAATGAATTAATCACTTTCTTTTATGATAGAATATCAACTAAGACAAGTAGACAAATTAATTATGCATTATCAATAGGAAAATTTATAAAAGATACAAATACTACTATTGAATATGATGAGGATAAATTAGACATATATTTATTTAAATTAATTGAGGATAAGAAACAATTAGAAGAAGAAATAAATTCAGATAAACCAGACAAAGTTATTATAGATATTTTAATAGATTATATTAATGAAGATATAAAGTTTATTAAACAAATGAAAGATTTAAATAAACCGAATGAAGTTGCAGAAGAATATAAAAATTTAGTATTTGCTACTAATAATCAAAATTTATTATTTGATATAGAAGATATGGATGCTAATTTTAAAAAAAATACTATATCATTATTAAATAATATGAAACTTGGACAAAATGATTTAAAAAATAAAGTTTTACAGACAGATAATAAAACTTTTAAAAATAAAATTTATATTAGAAGTTCATCTTTAGTTTCTTGTTCATATATGAATATAGATGATAAACATCTATTAATACTTGCAATAGGACCTAGAAAGAAAATATTTGATGAAACTAATTATATAATAAACAAATACGAAAATAATATATTAAAAATTATAAATGATATAAAAAACAATACATATGATAAATCTTTACAAGAAAATTTAATGAATACATTAGAGAGTAAACTTAAAGGTGTAGGCTATGGATATTAGAAAATTATGTAATAATATCAAAGTTGATTGTTTAGAATTAATTAAACAAAAAAATGTTGATTTAGAAGAATTATCATTTGAACTAGGTGTAAGTTTAAACAAATTTATTGATTTGTTTAAAAATAATGAAGATGAATATTTATTTTATTTTAAAACTTATAATTTATTGATTGAGTGGTGTTGATAATGAATATAAAAAATGTAATAGCGAAAAGATTAAAAAAATTAGAGAAAAAATATTTTGAATTAGGTAATATTCCTTCTCAAAAGAATAAAGTTAATCTTTTAAATGATTCGATAAATCATTTAGAAGAAGATATTAGTAATTTAGCAGATATAGAAATTGATGATGATACATTAAAAAATATATTTAAAGAAGAAAACAAAGAAGAATATAAAACATTATTAAATAAATTGATAATAGTATGTAAAGCTATTAAAATGAATGATTTTGTAATATCTTTAACTGATACACAAAAATCCTTTATAGAATACTTTTTAAATGAATTAAAATCTTATAGAGATAAATTAAAAAGAAAGTTAAAAAATGATTCTATATTTAATATAGAAGATATGGAAAATGAAATAATAAAATTAGAAAGTATCAATCAAAAATTTGAAGATAATGAAATATTAGATAAAGATGATTTTTCTTATTTATTTAATTTAATAGAAGATATGGATTTTAATGATAAACTTAATTTATTAATAAGTATAAAAAATTATAATGATAATATAGAAAAAAATAAGAAAGTTGATTTAAATACATTAAAAAATTTATATTCTAAATACGATAAAAGAGAAGAAGTAATAGATGAATTAACAAAAAATAGTGATGAAGTTTTAAAATATATAGATTTAGAAAAGTCAATAAGTATATTAGAGTATTTAACTCAAAGAAGGATTATTAATAAATTTCCACCTAGAGTATTAATTATTATATCTTTATATGGAGATGTAGATACTATTAATAGTAGATTAGAATATTTAATTAATAATAGAGAGTTAATTGATTTTTATTTCAAAACTCCAAATATATGGATAAATCAAAAAAATAAAGAATATAAAGGTAGACAAAAAAGAAATAATATATCAAAAGAAAATGATGTAAAAAGAACTTTGAGAAGTGAAGCATATATGATTTCATATGATGAGATGAAATTGAATGAAACATTTATTAATTCTAAAGGATTATCTGCTTCTTTAGCTAGAAAAGATAACGTAAAAGCTTTAAAAACTCCACACTATAAAATAGTTAATAATTATAATATTTACAAATATTATGGAATATTAGAAGATGGCGAAAGCTTTCCTACATCTGCTCTAACTTTTTCTAATGCTTTAGATAGTTTAGATCAATTTATTGAATTAGGACTACTACATAGTGAATATGCAGATACTTATCCAAATTCAAACTATATTAATAGGTATCCTTCTGCTTTAGGAACTTTTAAAGATCAAATAATATTACTATTATACAAGTTAAAGCAAGATTTAAATTATAATGAATATTATTCTAACATTTTCTCAAATAAATTTGATGGGTATATAAAAAATGATGTAACAAAAAAATATTGTGGATTAAAATTAGATACTGAAGAAGATTTTGTTAATGAGATTTTAAAAACGAAAATTTTGCTAATTTAGAAACGGAAATTCCAAATTATAATTTATGTATGGATATTATTTATAGTAGTGATTTAGAGTATATGTTTGATGAAAATATATTAGAAGATAAATATATAGAATCTTTGGAAAGTAATAATAGAATTCCAAATAATAAATATATTTATAAGTTTAAAGATACTGTAATATCTAGATATAAAGTTTTGAGAAATTATAATATTTTAATAAAAAAAGGTATAGAACCAAAAAATGCTTTACTATTTAGTATTTTATATAATTCGTATATAAATCAATCTACTTTAGATTTTATAAAAGAAACTATTGGATTGGAGGTAAATTATGGATTATCTTAAAAAATATAATTTAACAGATTTAGATATAATAGATATTAAAGAAAATTTAGACGATTTAGATTATGAAGAATTTTTGAATAATCAAGAGAATATAGAAAATATTATTAAATATTTATTAAATATAGGAATTTCAAATATAAAAGATATATTAAAATATAAACCATATATTTTTTATGATAGTTTAGATACAATAAAAAGTAAAATAGATAAAATAGAAAATTTTGTAGATTTAGCTAACGAAAATATAGTTAATTTTCAATTAATAGGTTATTAATTATGAAAAGAATAATGTTGTTTTTATTATATTTATTAGGATTAATAAACGGTTTGTTCTTTACTATTTATTTTAGAATAAATTGTGGATTTTATTTATCATTGATAATATCTTTCTTACTAATTTTTTTAATTAAAAAAGCATGGAAAATAAAGATGGACAATAGAAGTAAAATTTTATTACTTATGTTTTCATTAATCTTTACTTTTTTTATAATTTTAGGTTATAAACTTAATATAGAAGCTAGTTTTAGACAAGGGAATTATTTAGTTAATTATATAAAAGATTTTTTATTAATAGATTTATATGGAGCAATATTTATATGTACAGATATATATTTTATTTTAAAATACATAATATATAAAATGAAAATTTTAAATAAAATAAAATTAAAAGAATCATTATTTAACAATAAAATAAAAAAGATATTTTTATTGATGTTGGTTTTATTTGTATTGTGGTTACCTTATTTTTTAATTTATTATCCTGGAATAGTTATTGCAGATAGCAATTCTACATTATACCAAGCATTAAGTGGAAATCTTAACAATCACTTTTCTTATTTTTATTCATTATATTTTAAATTTGTAATAGATATGTGTAATAATAATTTAACAAATGCTATTGCAGTAACTACGATAATACAAATGATTTATAGTGCTTTTGGAATTTCTTATTTAATAAATTGGTTAAATAACAAAGGAATAAATAAAAAGATATGTACTTTTATAACCTTACTTTTTGGAATAGTTCCTTTCTTTGCAGTTCAAACAATAATAATGTGGAGAGATACAATATTTTCTATATCAGTTATGTTATGGACATTACTATTAATAGATTATTGTATTTATAATAAAGAAATTTTTAATATAAAATTTATTTTAAAAAATATATTATTGATTATATTAATTATTTTATCGAGAAATAATGGTTTCTTTGTTATACTTGTTACATTTCTTATTTTAATAATTTTAAAAATATTTAAGGCAATAAAATTTAATGTTAAAGTTTTGACATTACTATGTTTTTTAGGAGTATTTTTATATTTGGGAATACTTTCACCAATATACAAGCGTTATAATTTAAAAGAAGCTTATTCAGATAGTTTAGGTGTTCCTTTACAACAAATGGCAAGTGTAGTAGTTAATAAAGGAAATATTGATGAAAAAGAATTAGAAGTTTTAAATAAAATTACTCCAATATATCTATATTATGATGTATATAGACCATGTATAGTTGATACTTTAAAATGGAATTCAAGTTTTAATGATAATTATATAAAAGAAAACAAAGATTTATTTTTTAAAACTTATTTAAGCTTATTAGTAAAAAATCCTGTTCAATATATAAAATCTTGGGGCCTTATAACATATGGATATTGGGCGTTTAATAATTGGGAACTAAATAATGTTAATAACAATATTTTATTTGGTGATATAAACCAATTATCACATAGCAACTTAAATGTTAAAGAAAAAGATTTATTAAAAAATAAATTTATTGATTTAAAAAAGATTTTTATAATTGATGATACATTTATAAGCCTAAGTATAGTAAATTGGTTTATATTCTTTATATGTTTAGTTTTAATTATAAAGAAAAATTATAAATTTCTTATAAGTTTAGCACCGAGCTTAGGAGTAATATTTTCATTATTTATAGCAAGTCCAAATGCGTATTGGCAAAGATATGGACTCGTAGAATATTATCTTTTACCTGTATATGTCTTAATATTAATTTATGCTTTTAAAAAGGAGTAAATTTTATGAAAAAAATAGTTAATTATATCTTTATAATTTTAAGTGGTATATTTTTTACAAAATATATGTTTTATAATTCTAATAGTAAGATATTGTATTTAGTAGTATTTTTTGCCTTTCTTTATTTAGATAAATATTTAAGAGTAAAAAATATAAAAAATAATAAATTTGACAAAATTATGTTAACTATTTTTGCTATAGCATTTTCTTTCTTTTTAATATTGGGATCTAAATTAGTTATAACTGCTTCAGGATATTATGGAACTTATACATATAATTATATGGAAAAATTTAAAATTATAGATTTTATAGGTTTTATACCTCTTGTTATAAGTAATTATAATATAGAAAATTTTATAATTTATTTATTAAAAAAATATACTAAAAAAATTAAATTAAATAATAATATTGGTGTATCTAAAATAAAATACGTATTTTTAATAGCACTATTATTATTTATTATGTGGTTGCCATATTTTTTAATATATTATCCAGGCTTCATATTTGCTGACTCTATAAATAGTATTAAACAAGTTTTAGGATACGCTAGATTAAGTAATCATTATACTGTATTATATACTTTTTTCTTAAGTTTTTGTATAAATTTAGCAACTTTATTAAAAAAAGATATTACTATTGGAATAGCAATATATACTTTGATACAAATGATTTATTTAGCGTTTTCTCTAAGTTATTTAATATGTTGGTTAAAAAATAAAGGAGTATCAAAAAAAGTATGTATATTTATAATATTAATGTTTGGATTAGTTCCTTTTTATGCAAATCAAACTATTACTTTATGGAGAGATCCTATTTGGTCTATATCGATTATGTTATGGACTTTGTGTTTAATAGATTGTATTATAACAAATGGAAAGTTATTAAATAATTATTTGTTTTTATTAAAAAATATAGTATTGCTTTTATTAATAATATTATTTAGGAATAATGGTTTCTTTGTAGTTTTATTTACATTAATATCTATTATATTCATTAAATTGAACTTTAAAAAAAGAACTTTGATAATTTTTTGTACTACAATGGTTTTTATCTATTTAGGAATATTATCTCCTATATATAAAAAATATAATATAAAAGAATCTTTTGCAGAGAGTATACCGGTTTTATTACAACAAATGGCAAGTACTGTTGTTAATGATGGCAATATAAACGAAAAAGAATATGAAGTATTAAATAATATGTTGCCGATATATAAATATAAAGAAACTTACAGACCTTGCGTAGTTGATTTGCTAAAGTGGGATAGGGACTTTGATATTAAATATATTGATAATAACAAGCCACTATTCTTTAAAACTTATTTAAGTTTACTAATAAAAAATCCATATAAATATATTCAAGGATGGGGACTTACAACTTATGGATATTGGGCATTTAATAAATGGGATTTAAATCAAGATACTTATAATATTGTTATTGGTGATTTAAACAAAATAGATAGAGAATCTTATGGTATAAAAAAGAAAAATTTTCTTGAAAATAAATATTTTGACTTTACTAAAATATTTACTACTAGAGATTCATTTATAAGTTTACCAATAATAAATTGGTGCATATTTTTAATTTGTATTCTATTAATAATATTTAATAATAAAAAATGGATTATTGCACTTGCACCTAGTTTAGGAGTTATATTTTCATTGTTAATTGCAACACCTTATTATTATTGGGCTAGATATGGTCTTGCAGAATATTATTTATTACCAGTATATATTATAATAATGATTTATGGATTAAAAAGAAATAATTGACTTTAAATATAAGAATATATTATATTTAAAGTGTTTAAAATATATAAAATTTTAATGAAATCAATAATTTGATATTACTTTTGTAATATTTCTATCTAAATAAATTAATTTCAATTTTATTAAAATAATGAATAGAGGAAGTATGAAATTAAGATTAAAAAAAGAAGTAAAAATTATTTTAACAATTATAGTTATTGTTATTATTATATTAGTTTTAAAAAATATAAAAAAAGAAGAAGATAAAAATATAATTAATGATTCTATTCCTAAAACATTTTTAAATAATATACAAAATAGTAATAAAGTGGATGAAAAAATAAAAGATATTATTGTTGATTATATGGATAAGTATTATAAATCTTTATATACATTAAAATTAGAAGATATGTCGTATTTATTTGATAATGAATTAGAAAGTAAAATTAATAAGTCTGCTATAGAGTTATTGCTTTATTCTAGAAGTAAAGCTTTAAATGATATGTCTTTATCTAATGGCAGCTATGAAATAGAGATAACTGATGTAAAAAAAGAAGAAAATAATGTAATTGTTGAATTTAAAGAAAACGATACTTTTAATTTTAAATTTATGAAAGATATAACTTCAAAAGCTAGTGGTATAACTAATACATTTACATTTATAAAAAAAGGTAATGAATACAAGATAGAAAGTATTAGAAAAGTACAAGATTATTATATTATGTTTACAAATGAATTAGATAATATTAAAAGTGATAAAGATATTGAAAACTTATTAAAAAATTATAAAGATACTATTGATTTAGAATTTGAAAATTTAAAAAAATCTCAAGAAGAGTTTTTAAAAGAAGGTATTCCTTCTTTTAAATGCGATAATAAATATGATAGAGAAAAAGCTTTACAATATGCAAAAAAGTATATAACAACAAGAAATAAAGAATGGGCAGTATATGATGAATATGGTGGTAACTGTCAAAATTTTGCATCTCAAGTAATTTATAACGGTGGTATTCCTATGGATATAATCGGTTCAGGAGATGAACAATGGAAACATTATGGAACTGAAATTATAGAAAGCAATGAAAAGAAAGGAAGATCCTCTTCGTGGACAGGTGTATCTAAATTTTATCAATATGCAAAAAATAATAGTGGATTTGGATTATGTGCTATAACAGATGCAAATATATTTTCAGGAGAAATTGGAGATATTACACAAGTTGGATATAATGATAGTTGGAATCATACGTTAGTAGTTGTTGGCAATATAAAGAAAAAAGATCTTATATTAGATTTATTAGTAAACTCTAATACTATTAATATAGAAAACTATCCTTTACAAGGTTATGTTTATCCTAATAAAAGATTAATAAAAATAATGGGATGGAATAATAGTTAATATTTTATTAAAAAGTAAGTTGTTAATAAAAGTGAAGAATATAATAGTGATAATATACAAAAATTATGTTATCACTATTTTTTTTATTAAGTTTTGAAGCAAGTATTGTACGAAATCTAAACAAATAAAACAAAATAGTTGCTTTTTATTAGACTTTAAATAAATTATTATATCTATAATTTTAGTTATAATAGGGTAAATATAATAATAATATTTAAAAGGGAAATAGAAATTAAAAATTATAACTTTTATTTTTTTTAATTTAGGGGTTGATTTTTCCTGAATGATTGGGTATAATTTGATATGTGTTTAACTGGCAATGATGTGCAAGGTTGCTGATACACCAGGTGACGTTGTTAACAATAATGGTGCATTGGGGAATTTGTTACGGAGCTATGTTTATACAAAAGATATAAACGAAGGGAGGACATTTAAAATGTCAAAAGTAAGAATTAGATTAAAAGCTTATGATCATAAAGTACTTGATGATTCTGCAGCTAAAATTGTTACTACTATTAAAAGATTGGGAGCTAATATTTCAGGCCCAATTCCTCTTCCTACAGAAATACAAAAATTTACTGTATTGAGAGCTGTACATAAATATAAAGATAGCAGAGAGCAATTTGAAATGCGTACTCATAAAAGACTTATTGATATAAAAGATCCTAGTAAGGAAGTTATTGATGCTTTAACTCACTTAGATGTTCCAAGTGGTGTTGACATTAAGATAGAAACTAAATAATTGGAGGTATAAAAATGAAAGGAATCTTAGGACGTAAAGTCGGTATGACTGAAAAGTTTACAAAAGATGGTAGAGTTATTCCTGTAACAGTTATTTCTGTTGAACCTAACATTGTAACTCAAATCAAAACTGTAGAAAATGATGGTTACAATGCTATTCAATTGAGCACTGTTGATAAAAAGGAAAAACATGCTACTAAACCAGAAATAGGACATGCTAAAAAAGCTGGTGTTGGTCCTAAGCGCTTCGTAAGAGAAATAAGAGTTGACGATGTAACTTCTTATGAACTAGGAAGTGCAATTACTGCTGATGTATTTACAAGTGGAGAAAAAGTTGATGTTACAGGTGTTTCTAAAGGTAAAGGTTTTACTGGTGTAATCAGACGTAACAATCAATCTCGTGGACCAGAGACTCATGGTTCAAGATATCATAGAAGACCAGGTTCAATGGGTACTATGAGACCAATGAGAGTATTTAAAGGTAAAATTCTTGCAGGCCATGATGGATGTAAGACAGTTACAATTCAAAATTTAGAGATTATTGAAGTAAGTAAAGAAGATAATTATATTTTAGTTAGTGGAAATGTTCCAGGTGCTAAAAATTCATTAGTTTTAATTAGATCTGCTGTTAAAGGTGGAAGCAATAATTCGGTAGAATTAGTAGAATATGAAGAAATTTTATTAGAAGAAGAGCAAATGAAAGAAGAAACACAAGAAGAGAATAATGAAGTGGAAACTGAAACTACTGAAGAAGCTACTTCAGATGATAGCGAAGAAGTTGCTAATGAAGAAAACAAAACAGAAATCGAGGAAACTACTGAAGCATAAGTTTCAGTTTGAAAGGAGATTTATAAATGGCAAAATTAGATGTTATTAACCTAAAAGGTGAAAAAATAAGCGATTTAAAACTAAATGATGAAATTTGGAATATTGAACCAAATAATATTGTTTTAAAGAAAGCTTTAGATTTACAAATGGCTTCTTTAAGACAAGGAACACATAAAACTAAAACACGTAGTGAAGTTAGTGGTGGAGGCAAAAAACCTTACAGACAAAAAGGTACAGGTAATGCTCGTCAAGGTACTATTCGTGCTCCTCATTATAGAGGCGGTGGTATAGTATTTGGCGTAACTCCTAGAAGCTATACTTTTAAAATGAATAAAAAGGAGAGAAGTTTAGCATTACGTTCAACACTTTCTTATAAATTTAAAAATAAAGAATTAGTTGTTGTTGATAGTTTAGAACTTGAAAGTTTAAAAACAAAAGATGTTAAAGCTTTAATAGAAAATTTAAAATTAGCTGGAAAGGTATTATTTGTTAGTTCAAATGATGCAGAAAAATTATATTTAGCTACTAGAAATTTAGGTTATTGTGCAGTATTAATGGCTAATGAAATTAATGTCTATGATATTGTCAATGCTGATACATTAGTAGTTGAAGAATCAGCTGTTAAAACTATAGAGGAGGTGCTTAAATAATGAATACAGATATTATTATTGCACCAGTTATTACAGAAAAGTCTCAAGTATTATCAAGCAATGGAAAAACATTTGTGTTTAAAGTTCGCAAAGATGCAAATAAAATACAAATAAAAAATGCTGTTGAAAAACTATTTAATGTTAAGGTAAAAAGTGTAAATACATTAAATACTAAGGCAAAAGATAAAAGAGTTGGTAGATATACAGGAAAGACTAAGACTTATAAAAAGGCTATCGTTACTTTAGTTGATGGTCAAACAATAGAAATGTAAGGCGGTGTTAGATATGGGTATAAAAAAATACAAACCAACTACTAATGGTCGTAGAGGTATGTCTACTCTTACTAATGAAGAACTAACTACTAATAAACCAGAAAAAAGTTTACTTGTTAAAAAAACTAAAACTGGTGGAAGAAATAACTTAGGTAGAATGACTGTTAGACACATTGGTGGGGGAGCAAAAAGAAAATATCGTTTAATTGATTTTAAAAGAGATAAATTTGGTGTTCCAGCAAAAGTAACATCAATAGAATATGATCCAAATCGTAGTGCTAATATTGTTCTTTTAACATATAAAGATGGAGAAAAAAGATATATTATTGCACCTAAAGATATTAAAGTTGGAGACATAGTTGAAAGTGGAGAAAGCGTAGATATTAAAGTTGGAAATGCAATGTTAATAAAGAATATTCCAATTGGTACACTTATTCACAATATTGAATTAAAACCTGGTAAAGGTGCTGAATTAGTTCGTTCTGCCGGTGCATCTGCTCAAATACTAGGTCGTGAAGATAAATATGTAATGATTCGTCTTCAAAGCGGTGAAACTAGATTAGTTTTAGGTAATTGTATGGCTACTGTAGGTGTAGTTGGAAATGAAGATTATGAACTAGTTAATATTGGTAAAGCAGGAAGAACTCGTCATATGGGTATTAGACCTACTAACCGTGGTTCTGTTATGAACCCTAATGACCATCCTCATGGTGGTGGAGAAGGTCGTGCTCCAATAGGAAGAAAAGGGCCAGTTACTCCTTGGGGTAAACCAGCTCTTGGACTTAAAACTCGTAAAAATAAGAAAGCATCTGATAAATTAATTGTCAGTAGAAGAAAGAAATAGGAGAGGTGTTTAAATGGCAAGAAGTTTAAAAAAAGGGCCTTTTTGTGATGAAAGCCTAATGAAGAAAATAGTAAAATTAAATGAATCAAATAAAAAAGAAGTTGTTAAAACTTGGTCTCGTCGTTCAACAATCTTTCCTGAGTTTGTTGGTCATACAATAGCTGTACATAATGGACGTGAATTTATTCCAGTTTACATTACTGAAGATTTAGTTGGACATAAATTAGGTGAATTTGCTCCAACTCGTAAATTTGGCGGACATGCAGGACAAAAGTAGGAGGTAAAAAGATATGGAAACATTTGCAATACATAAAAGTGCTATGGTAGCTCCAAGAAAAGCTAGAATGACTCTTGATTTAATAAGAGGCAAAAAAGTTACTGATGCACAAGCTATATTAAAAAATACAAATACTAAATCAAGTAGATTAATTATTAAAGTTTTAAATTCTGCTGCTGCAAATGCAACAAATAATTTTAATATGAAATTAGAAGATTTAGTAGTTTCTGAATGTTTTATCAATCCAGGACCTGTACTTAAAAGATCTAAAATAGGATCACGTTCAAAAGTTGATAGAAGAGATAAAAGAACAAGTCATATAACTGTTAAAGTTAGTGATGGAACTAAGGAGGCTTAATTATGGGACAAAAAGTAAATCCTAATGGATTAAGACTAGGTGTCAATAAATCTTGGCAAAGTAATTGGTATGCAGATAAAGATTATGCTATCAAGTTAAATAATGATATTAAAATCCGTGAATATTTATTGAAATCTTTAAATGATGCTGCTGTTAGTTCAGTAGAAATTGAAAGAAAAACTGATAAAGTTGACGTTAAAATTCATACTGCTAAACCTGGTGTAATTATTGGCCGTGGTGGAGAAGACATCGAAAAATTAAGAAAAGAATTAAAAAAATTAGTTAAAGAAGAAATATATGTTACTATTGTTGAGGAGAAGAATCCTGATTTAAATGCTAAATTAGTTGCAGATTCTATAGCAAAACAAATTGAGAACAGAGCAAATTTCCGTAATGTTCAAAAGAAAGCTATTAAAAATACTATGAAAGCAGGAGCAAAAGGTATTAAAACTAGTGTTTCAGGTAGACTTGCTGGAGCTGAAATGGCTCGTACTGAAGGATATACTGAAGGAACAGTTCCTCTTCATACAATAAGAGCAAATATTGATTATGCTGTAAGTGAGGCTAATACTACTTATGGTAAAATTGGTGTTAAAGTATGGATTTATAAAGGTGAAATACTTAACAAGAAGGTAAAGGAGGCTGAAGCTAATGCCACTAATGCCAAAGAGAACTAAATATCGTAAACCACATAGATTGACTTATGATGGAAAAGCAAAAGGAAATTTAGAATTACATTTTGGAGATTATGGTCTTCAAGCAAAAGAGGGCGGATATGTTTCTGCTCGTCAAATTGAAGCAGCTCGTATTGCTATGACTCGTTATATGAAACGTGGTGGAAAAGTATGGATTAATATATTCCCACATTTAGCAAGAACTATGAAACCTTTAGAAACTCGTCAAGGTAAAGGTAAAGGTGACGTAAACGAATGGGTTGCTGTTGTTAAAACAGGAAAAATTATGTTTGAAATTTCTGAAGTAAGTGAAGAAATTGCTCGTGAAGCATTGAGACTCGCTAGTCATAAATTAAGCATAAAGACTAAATTTGTTAAGAAAGAAAGTGAGGTTGCCAAAGATGAAAGCTAGTGAAATAAGAGAAATGTCTATTGAAGATATAGAGAAAAAAATAGCTGATACTAAAGCCGAAATATTTGATTTAAGAATGAAACAAGCTACTGGATCTTTAGAAAAACCTCATAAATTACATGAATTAAGAAAATTAGTAGCAAGATTAAAAACTATTTTAAAAGAAAAAATGAATGATGGGAGTGAGAAATAATGGAAAAGACTAATAGAGTAGAACTTGTTGGAACTGTAGTAAGTAGTAAAAATGATAAGACTATTACTGTTTTAGTTGAAACTCACAAAAAACATCCAAAATACAAAAAAATGGTTAAATATTCAAAAAAATATCGTGCTCACGATGAAAAAAATATAGCAAAAGAAGGGGACACAGTTAAAATAGCAATGACTAGACCACTATCTAAAACAAAAAGATATGAATTAGTTAGTGTTATTAAAGAAGCTGTTGTTCTTTAAGGAGGGTTATTATGATACAACAACAAACTAGATTAAAAGTAGCTGATAACTCTGGAGCTCGTGAAGTAATGGTTATTAGAGTAATGGGTGGAAGTAAGAGAAAATATGGAAATATCGGAGATGTAGTAGTAGCTTCTGTTAAGAAAGCCATTCCTAACTCAAATGTAAAAAAAGGTAAGGTAGTTAAAGCTGTTATTGTAAGAAGCGTTGAAGGTGTTAGACGTAAAGATGGTTCTTATATTAGATTTGATGATAATGCATGTATATTAATTAGAGATGATAAGAGTCCAGTAGGAACTCGTGTTCTTGGACCAATTGCTCGTGAATTACGTGATAAAGATTACATGAAGATAGTTTCACTTGCTAGTGAAGTATTATAGGAGGAATTATGAAAGTTAAAGTTGGAGATAACGTTAAGATTTTAGCTGGAAAAGATAAGGGAAAAGAAGGAAAAGTTATTCTTACTCTTAAAAAGAAGGATAAAGTTGTAGTTGAAGGCATTAATATTGTTAAAAAACATATGAAACCTAATAATCAAAACGAAACTGGTGGAATTCTAAGTGTTGAAGCACCTATTCATGTATCTAATGTAAAAGTTATATCTGATGCAAAAAAATCAACTAAAAAAGAATCAAAAGAAGAGGTAAAAACTACTGAAAAAGTAGCTAAAGTTGAAACTAAAACAGCTAAAAATACAGGAACAAAGAAAACTACTGCAAAAAAATCTACTAAGAAAGAAGTAGGTGAAAAATAATGAGTAATTTAAAAGAATTATATAATAATGAAATTAAAAATAAATTAAAAGAACAATTTAAATATAGTTCTATTATGGAAGTTCCAAAATTAGAAAAGATTGTTGTTAATATAGGTGTTGGAGATGCTAGTCATGATTCTAAACTTATAGAAGCAGCTCAAAAAGATTTGGAAACTATAACTGGTCAAAAATCAGTAATTACTAAAGCCAAGAAGTCTATAGCTGGATTTAAACTTAGAGAAGGTCAACCTATAGGTGTTAAAGTTACTTTAAGAGATAATGCTATGTATGATTTTATGGAAAAGTTAATTCGTGTTGCATTACCACGTGTAAGAGATTTTAGAGGTATTTCTCCAAAGTCATTTGATGGTTTTGGAAATTATACTTTGGGAATTAAAGAACAACTTATATTCCCAGAAATTGAATATGATAATGTAGTTAAATTAAGAGGAATGGATATAGTTTTTGTTACAACTGCAAAAACTAACGAAGAAGCTTATGAATTATTAAGTGCATTCGGAATGCCATTTAGAAAGTAGGTAGCGGTTATGGCAAAAACAAGTATTAAAGTTAAAAATAAACGTACACCTAAATTCAAGGTAAGAAGTTATACTCGTTGTGAAAGATGTGGACGTCCACACGGAGTATTAAGAAAATTTGGTCTATGCCGTATTTGTTTTAGAGAACTTGCAAATAAAGGACAAATACCAGGTGTTAAAAAATCAAGTTGGTAGAAAGGAAGTTAATTATGGTAAATGATAGAATAGCTGATATGCTTACAAGAATTCGTAATGCTAATCAAATGAAATATGATACTGTCGAAGTTTTAGGTTCTAAAATGACTATAGAAATAGCTAGAATATTAAAAGATGAAGGATATATAAGCGATTATAAAGTTGAAAAGAACTCTAATGGAGACAAAATTACTATAAGCTTAAAATATGGCGAAGGTAAGAAAGAAAAAGTAATCGTTGGACTTAAAAGAATTTCTAAACCAGGATTACGTGTATATGCTAAACATGATGAACTTCCAAGAGTTCTAAATGGATTAGGTATTGCTATTATCTCAACATCACTAGGAATAATGACTGATAAAGAAGCTAGAGAAAAACATCTAGGAGGAGAAGTACTTGCCTATATTTGGTAAGGAAAACTAACTATGAGTAGAATAGGAAATAGAAAATTAAATATTCCTGAAGGTGTAACTGTAACTGTTAATGATAATGTTGTAACAGTAAAGGGACCTAAAGGAGAACTTACTAATACTTTTAGTAAAGATATGTCTATCAGTGTTGAAGATAATAAAGTTATAATTAAAAGACCAAATGATATTAAATTTATGAAAAGTTTACATGGAACTACAAATGCATTGATTTCTAATATGATCGAAGGTGTAAGTGCAGGTTTCAGAAAAGAATTAGAAATAGTTGGTGTAGGTTATAGATTTCAAGTTTCTGGAAATAAAATTTCAGTTAATGCAGGATTTTCTCATCCAGTAGAAGTAGTAGTACCAAATTATTTAAAAGCAGAACAAATTAGTACTACTGAAATAGCTATAAACGGTATTGATAAGCAAAAGGTTTCTGAATTTGCAGCTAATATAAGAAAACTTAGAGGACCTGAACCTTATAAAGGAAAAGGTATTAGATATAAGGGCGAATATATTAGACGTAAAGAAGGAAAAAAGGCAGCTAAATAAGGTAAAGGAGATTAAAGTATGATTAAGAAAGAGTCAAGAAATGAATTAAGAAAAATTAGACATAAACGTGTTCGTACTAAAGTTAGTGGAACTAAAGAATGTCCAAGATTAAATGTTTTTAGATCAAATTCACATATTTTTGCTCAAATAATTGATGACGATAAAAGGGTTACCTTAGTTAGCTCATCTAGTTTAGAGCTTAAGATTAAAAATGGTGGAAATATAGAAGCTGCTAAAGCAGTTGGTGAAGATATTGCTAAAAAAGCATTAGCTGCATCAATTAAAAAGGTAGTATTTGATAGAGGTGGATATCTTTATCATGGACGTGTAGAGGCACTAGCAGAAGCTGCACGTGAAAATGGATTAGAATTTTAGGTGGAGGGTATTATGGCAAAGAATGAAAAAAATGTTGATTCTAGAAAAAAACTTCTAGAAGAAAGAGTTGTTTCTATCTCTCGTGTAACTAAAGTTACTAAAGGTGGTCGCCATTTCCGTTTTGCAGCAACTATGGCTGTTGGTGATGGAAAAGGACTTGTTGGAATTGGAACAGGAAAAGCAAATGAAGTTCCAGAAGCAATTAAGAAAGGTATTCAAGCAGCTAACAAAAATTTATGTAAAGTTTCTATCGTTGATAACAGAACGGTTCCACATGATGCTACTGGAATATGTGGAAAAGCAAAAGTTTTAATTAAACCTGCTAAAGAAGGTACTGGAGTTGTTGCTGGTGGAGCAGTTCGTGTAATATTAGAATTAGCTGGAGTTAAAGATATAGTTTCTAAATCCCTTGGTTCTAATACTAAAGTAAACGTTGCAAAAGCTACATTAGAGGCTTTAAAATCAGAGCGTACTAAAGCTCATATAGCTAAGTTACGTGGCAAGAAAGAGGAGGAGTTATAATATGAAGTTAGAAAATTTATGCGCTACTCCTGAAAGAAAAAAAATTAAAAGAGTTGGACGTGGACCAGGTTCTGGTATGGGTAAAACTTCAACTCGTGGAGAAAAAGGTCAAAAAGCAAGAAGTGGATCAAGCATTAAACCTTGGTTTGAAGGTGGACAAAGCCCTTTATATAGAAGAATTCCTAAAAGAGGTTTTAATAATGCTAAATTCAGAACTGAATATGCTATTATAAATATAAAAGACTTAAATAAATTTAATGATGGAGACGTTGTTACTCCTGAGTTATTAAAAGAAAAAGGAATTGTTAAAAAAGAATTATCTGGAATTAAAGTTTTAGGTAATGGTACATTAGAAAAAAAACTAACTGTTAGAGCAAGCAGATTCTCTGTATCTGCTGTTAAAAAAATAGAGAGTGCTGGCGGAGTAGCTGAGGTGATTTAATGTTTTCTAATCTTAAAGGTTTATTTAAAAAAAATAATAAGGATTTAAGAAAAAGAATTTATTTCACTTTAGCTGTACTAGCTATATTTTCAATAGGAACAACTATTGTTGTCCCTGGTGCTAAAGAAATAACAAGTGATTTAGGATTCTTGGAATTATTAAATCTTATGAGTGGTGGTAGTTTAAAAACATTCTCAATATTTGCATTGGGAGTTATGCCTTATATTTCGGCTTCT
This sequence comes from uncultured Bacilli bacterium, assembly GCA_947626515.1. GTDB lineage: Bacteria > Bacillota_I > Bacilli_A > RF39 > UBA660 > UMGS1124. The sequence goes on along the minus strand of CANQSL010000003.1, from coordinate 32,911 downwards.
ATCATAACTCAGTTATTGCAGATGGATATATTGCCATATTTTAAAGAGTTAAAAGAACAAGGTGCAACTGGTAGACAAAAAATAAATACAATTAATAGATATTTAGGTATTTTATTTGCTTTTGTTCAAGCTTATATATTTAGTTATGCGTATTTAAAAGGATTGGGTACTATAACTATATTAAAAACTAGTTTGATATTAACTGCTGGTAGTGCATTATTGATATGGCTAGCAGATGAAATTACTAAAAAAGGTATTGGTAATGGTATGTCATTAATGATTATGGCTGGAATTGTTCAATCATTACCTAATGTATTTATTACAGCTTTCAATGACTTGATTTTGTCAGGTGTTCATAGTACAGCAGCTGGAATTAGTATGTTTATATTATTTGTATTAGTTTATATATTAATTTTAGTAGGTGTAATTTTTGTAGAATCTGCACAAAGAAGAATACCAATACAATATAGTAATAGAACAAGTACTGCATATAATGCAGAACAATCTTATATACCAATTAAATTAAATTCTGCAAGTGTAATGCCTGTTATATTTGCATCAGCTTTTGTTGGTATACCATCTTTAATAGCACAAGTAATTAAAAATGAAGCGTTTAAAAATTTTATAGCTAAGTATATTGATTATACTACTGTAACTGGATTTTTATTATATATATTTTTAATCTTTATATTTGCTTATGTTTATACTTTAATGGAATTAAATCCAGATGAAATGAGCGAAAATTTAGATAAAAATAGAAGTTATATTCCTGGAATTACTCCTGGAGCTAAAACGAGTGCATATTTAAAATATGTAATATCTAGACTTACAGTAGTTGGAGCAGTATTCTTAATTATTATTGCTGCATTGCCTATATTAATGTCTAAAATTCCTAATTTATCAAGTTCTGTAACATTAGGAGGAACTGGATTATTAATTGTTGTCGGTGTTGCGTTGGAAACTTATAAACAATTAGAAAGTTCTATAGTTTCAAGAAGTTATGCACACACTAGAAAGAGAAGAAGAAGATAATGAAAAATATTGTTTTTATAGCTCAGCATGGAACAGGTAAAGGTACACAATGTAATTTGTTAAAAGAAAAATATAACTTTAATCATCTATCTACTGGTGATTTAGTAAGAAATGCTATTAAGAAACAAGATGACTTTGGAAAAAGTTTAGAAAAAACTATTAATAGTGGAAAATTAGTTAGTGATGATATTATTTTAAAAATGCTTGGAGACTATTTGAATCAAAATACTAATGATTTTGGTATTATATTCGATGGTTTTCCAAGAAATTTAAATCAAGCTAAAGAATTAGATAAATTAATGAATAGTTTAAATATGAAAGTTGATTTAGTATTTTACTTAAAAATATCTAAGGATGAAGCGTTAAAGAGAACTTTGGGCAGGTTAATTTGTCCAAAGTGTAAAAAATCATATAATAAATATTATGATAATTTAAAACCAAAAAAAGATAATATCTGCGATGATTGTGGAACTATATTAAATTCAAGAAGTGATGATAATGAAGAAACATTTAATAATTTATATGATGTATTTATAGAAGAAACTGAGCCTGTTTTAGATTATTATGATAGTTGTGGGGTTTTAAAAACAATAGATGCATCACTTGATGCGTTAGAAATATTTAAGGAAATAGAAAAAGTGATATAATGGTAACTATAAAAACCGAAGAAGAAATTGAAAAAATGAAAAAAGCTGGTCATGTTAATTATTTAACTCATCAGTATTTAAAATCTTTAATAAAACCAGGAATTACAACGGGATATTTAAATGATGAAGCAGATAAATTTATAAGAAGTCATGGTGGTATTCCAGGATTTTTAGGACTTTATGGATTTCCCAAAAGTGTATGTATTTCTGTCAATGAAGAAATCGTACATGGAATTCCAGGAGAAAGGGTTTTAAAAGAAGGAGATATTGTTTCAATTGATATAGGAGTAGTTATAGATGGATATCACTCTGATTCTGCATGGACATATCCTGTAGGTAAGATAAATAAAGAGAAAGAATATTTATTACATCATACAGAAAAAGCTTTGTTTACTGGTCTTAAAGAAATTAAGGCGGGAGCAAAGCTTGGAAATGTTTCTGCAAGAATTGAACAATATGCAAAAAAACATAATCTTGGTGTTGTTCGTGAATTGGTAGGTCATGGTGTAGGAACTAAATTGCACGAAGATCCAGATGTTCCTAACTATGGCAAGTACAATACTGGATTAGTATTAAAATCTGGAATGACTTTGGCAGTAGAGCCAATGTTAAATCTAGGAACCAGAAAAATTTATGTCCTTGATGACGATTGGACTATTATTACTCAAGATAGAAAGCCGAGTGCACATTTTGAGCATACAATAGTTGTACGTGATGATGGATATGAAATATTAACAGGAGAGTGAAAAATGGCTAAAGAAGCTAAAATTGAAGTCGACGGTAAAGTAATAGAGATTATCAAAGATGAATATAAAGTGGAATTAGATAACGGTTTTACTGTAACAGCTCACGTTTCTGGTAAAATTCGAATGAATATGATTCGAATCTTACCAGGTGATAAAGTTACCGTTGAATTTTCACCTTATGATTTAACACGTGGGCGAATAACTTATAGAAAGTAGTGGAGGAAATTATGAAAGTTAGACCATCAGTAAAGAAAATTTGTGCAAAATGTAGAATTATTAAAAGAAAAGGTAAAGTAATGGTAATTTGTGAAAATCCAAAACATAAACAAAGACAAGGTTAAGGAGGTTAAGTATGGCACGTATAAAAAATATTGAATTACCAAAAGATAAAAATATTCAAACAGGATTAACTAGAATTTATGGAATAGGTAGAAGTTTAGCTAAAACAATTTGTGATGATGCTAAAGTTGACTGTCTAAAAAAAGTTAAAGATTTAACAGATAATGAGGAAGTAAGTTTACGTAAAGAAGTAGATAAGTACTTAGTTGAAGGTGAACTTCGTCGTGAAGTTAATATGAATATTAAAAATAAAATGGAAATAGGTTCATATGAAGGAAGTAGACATAAAAAAGGTTTACCAGTTCGTGGACAAAGAACTAATAGAAATGCTAGAACTCGTAAAGGTAGAGGAAAAGTAGTTGCTAATAAGAAAAAAGTAGGAAAGTAGGAGGTTAAATTATGGCTTATAATAGAAGAAAAAGAAAAGTAAAGAAAAATGTCGTAGAAGGTCAAGCACATATTCATTCAACTTATAACAATACTGTTGTATCTATTACAGATACATTAGGAAATGTAATTAGTTGGGCTTCTGCTGGTACTATTGGATATAAAGGTTCAAAGAAAAAAACTCCATTCGCAGCAGGTATGGCAGCTGAACAAGCAGCTCATGCAGCACAAGATTCAGGAGTTAAAAAGGTAGAAGTATTTGTTAGAGGAATGGGTGGCGGAAGAGAAAATGCTATTCGTTCATTACAAGCTGCTGGATTAGAAATAACAGCAATTAATGATGAAACACCTGTACCACATAATGGTTGTAGACCACCAAAACGTCCAAGAAATTAAGGGAGGAAAAAAGTTATGAATTTTGAGAAACCAGAATATAAAATAACAGAATATGTTGAAAAAAATAATTTTGGAAAATTTGAATTAGAACCTCTTGAAAGAGGATTTGGAACAACTATTGGAAATGCTTTAAGAAGAGTAATGCTTAATAATATGCCAGGAAGTGCAGTAACAAGTGTAAAAATTGATGGCGTATTACATGAATTTCAAAAAATAGACGGTATAATAGAAGATGTCACAACTATAATAATTAATTTAAAAAGTTTAGTAATAAAAAATCATACTAAAGAAAATAAAACTATGAGATTAGTAGCTAATGAAGAAGGCGCAGTTACTGCAAGTATGATTGAACATGATCCTGATATAGAAATAATTAATCCTGATTTAGTTATTTGTAATTTAGTTAAGGGTGGAAAAATTGACATGGAACTTACTGTTGGAAATGGTAGAGGATATGTTGATGCTAAACAAAATAAAGAATTATTAGAGAATATTAGTATTGGAGTTATACCTATAGACTCATTATATTCTCCAATTGAAAGAGTTTCTTATGAAGTAGAAGATGCTCGTGTTGGACAAAATGAAAATTTTGATAAATTAATAATGAATGTTTATACAAATGGTTCAATAACACCAGAAGAATGTATGGCTTTAGCTAGTAAAATATTAATTGAGCATTTACAAATAGTTGCAGATTTAAATGAAATTTCTGATATTACTGGTGTCATAGCTGAAAAAAAGGTTGATACAATTACTAAAACTTTAGAAACTCCAATCGAAGAGATTGAATTTAGTGTTAGAGCTTATAATTGTTTAAAAAGAGCAGGTATTAATACTATGCAAGATTTAATCGATAAAAAAGAAGTTGAAGTTACTAAAATACGTAATTTAGGTAAAAAATCATTAAAAGAAGTATTAGATAAAGTAAGAGAGATGGGACTTAAGTTCCACGAATAAGGAGAGTAATTTATGGCATATAGAAAATTAGGGAGAGAATCTCGTATAAGAAGAAGTATATTGGCTGGATTAACAAAAGATGTTATTAATCATGGTTATGTCATTACAACTGAAGCAAGAGCAAAAGAAGTTCGTAAGTTTGTTGATAAAATGATTACTTACGGTAAGAATGGCTCTTTAGTTGCTAGAAGAAATGCTTTAGCTTTCTTACATAATGATAAAAAAGTAGTTAGTAAAGTATTCGATGTATTGGCTCCTAACTATAAAGATCGCAATGGTGGATATACTCGTATAATTAAATTAAAAGAAAGAATCGGAGACGATGCTTTAATGGTTAAACTTGAATTAGTTTAATCTTTTTTTATATAAAAAACTTTGGATTATTAACATTTATATATTTATTACTATTATTATTTTTTATGTCGTTTTTAATAATTGGAACACTTGAATTATTAATTTTTTTAGTAGCTCTTATTAACTTTATAACATTTTTCATATTTTCTTTATTATTTTTAAAATTTTTATAAGTTGAATGAATAGTTTTAAATAAAGGTACAGATTCTTTATAAATAGGCAAAGCTCTATTTGCAAAATTTAAAGTTGTATTTATACCATTTAAGATTTTAAACAATCCTGATGGAGCTTCATTCATATAAATCACCTATAAGATTATATGAAATATATAAAAAAAATTTACATCTAAAAATATACATGATATAATATTATATATAATAATAAGGAGGTATAATTATGAAATCTAAAACAAATATAATTTCGTTAATTATAGCTCCTTTTAAATATTGTGCTTTAGGGTGTTACTATACCTTATATGGTATTCTTTTTCCTTTCCTATTTATATTTAATAAACTTAATTCTGCATCAATAAATGCTCATAATAAAAAAGAACTTTATAAGTCTAATAATACTGCTACAAATATGAATGGAGTAGTAGATTTAATTAATTTGAATAAAAATAATAAATCTAATAAGGATTCTGAAAATGTTATAAAAGAAGATAAATATAATTATGAAAATAAAGAAGTTCTAAAAAATCATAAAAAAAACTTGAAATTAAATAAAATTAATAAAAAGAATCTTTCAAAAAGATTATCTGAAAGAGAAAAATTAATAAAAATTTTAAAAGAGGATAATCAAGAAAGAAATTCTAAACCCATTACATTTCAATATTATGCAATTAGTGATGGAAGAATTGTTAATGGTTTCATAGAAGCTTTTAGTAAGCAAGAAGTTTTTGAATTTTTAGAATCACAAGATTATCAAGTATATAAAATTTCTGCAAATAAATTTATTGAATCTCTTTATGGCAAAAAACAATTTTCTAAAAAAAAGCTAAAAACAAAAGATTTAATTTTTTGGTTAACACAATTATCAACATATTTAAAAAGTGGTATACCTCTAACAGATGCAATGAGAATACTATCTTTGCAATTAGGTAAAAAAGATAAAACTAAAAAAAGAATATTTGAGAGTGTTGTTTTCAGATTAATTATGGGTGATAGTTTTAGTATTGCTTTGGAAAAACAAGGAAATGCATTTCCACCTTTATTAATAAACATGATAAAAGCAGCTGAGGCTACGGGAGAATTAGAAGAAACACTAGATGATCAAGTAGCATATTATAATGAAATTGAGACTACAAGAAAGCAGATGATAAGTGCTTTGACGTATCCTTCAATTGTTATGGTATTTGCATTGGCAGTAACAACTTTTATGCTAATATATATAGTTCCTCAATTTTCAGGAATATATGATTCAGCAGGTGTAGAATTAAATGGTTTTACATTATTTGTATTAGCAGCTAGTGATTTTTTAAAAAAGAATATTATATATATATTAATTATAGTTTTGATTGTGATTATAGCGCTAATATTAATATATAAATATATAAAATTAGCTAGATATTATATGCAATATTTTGCTATGAAATTGCCTTTGTTTGGAAAAATTATTATTTATAAAGAAATAACAATATTTACAAAAACTTTCTCATCATTACTTAAAAACAATGTATTTATTACCGATAGTATGGAAATTTTATCAAAAATTACTAGCAATGAAATTTATAAAGATATAATGTACCAAACAATTAATAATATTGCATATGGAGATAAGATTAGTTCATCATTTAAAGATAACTGGGCAGTTCCAGACGTTGCATATTATATGATAGTTACAGGAGAGTCTACTGGTGAATTAGCAGAAATGATGGGAAAAGTTAGTGTTTACTATCAAGAAGAACATAGAAATATAATAAATGCATTAAAATCATTAATTGAACCTGTTATGATAGTTTTACTTGCCGGTGTCGTTGGTAGTGTAATAATTGCGATACTTGTTCCAATGTTTAGTTTATACGGACAGATAAGTTAGGAAGGATTTTATGTTATATTTGATTTTTGTTATTGGAGCTATATTTGGATCTTTTTACAATGTAGTTGGATTAAGATTGCCTCAAGAACAGTCAATAGTAAAACCAGGATCTCATTGTCCAAAATGTGGACATATGTTGAGTTGGTATGAAAATATTCCATTATTGAGTTATATATTTTTGGGAGGCGCTTGTAAAAAGTGTAAAGAACCAATAGCACCAACATATTTTATTATGGAATTATTATCTGGTACTTTATTCGCATTATGTTATAAAGTCTTTAATATAACTCCAAATTTCTTTATTTCTTTAGTACTTGCAAGTTTAGTAATAATTATTTATGTAAGTGATTCAAAATTTATGATTATTAATGATAGCCCTTTAATAGTGGCAGCAATACTAATTTTTTTAATAAAACTATATGATATTGGACTTATAAAAAGTTTATTATCTTTAGTTGATGGAGTAGTTATATTTTTTGTAGCATATCTTTTAAGAGCTATTGGATATTTATTATTTAAACAAGAAGCATTGGGTGGAGGAGATATTAAATTATCTTTTGTAGCTGGAGTAGCTTTAGGAATTAAATTTGGTATTATTTATATTATATTAGCTTCTTTCTTAGCATTTCCATATGCTTTATATGTAACATTAAAGAATAGAGACCACATGCTTCCATTTGGACCATTTTTGGTAAGTAGCTTATTTATAATATTTTTAAATATTCCATTATTAAATTTTATCTTAGATAAAATTTTATAAAAAAATTAAGAAATAAAATTCTTAATATATTCGTTATAAGCCTTATCATCGATTGTGTCTATTTCTTTATACAGAATATCTTTTTTGTCTAAAACTTCTTTAACAATGAAGTTTTTTATTTTAGGATTTCTAATTAGCAATGGACCTAAATTATAAGTTGCATATAGATTTTTATAGTGTAATCCTTCATGTTTAGATTTTTTATTATCAGCAAAACCTTTTATAACTTCAAATAAATGATTACCTTTATTATTTAGTATAGTATTTCTATTTTGAAAACCTATTATATTATCATTAATTAAATTAGAAAACATTATTTGATCACCAATAATGGAATCTTCAGTTTCTTTTGTATAAAAATCAAAAATATCTAATGTTTCAATTTTTTCATTGTTTCTCAATATATATTTCCCTAATATTTCATAACTATTTCCAGTAAATATAAAATGTTTTCCATTTTTTATTGCGTGTTTTATCTTATCTCTATATTTTAATAGATCCTCTATTACTAAGTTTTGATTTTCAATACTGCCAGATCCCATATAATATATATCATAGTCCTCAAAATCAATTCTATCCTTGATACTTAAATTAATTATTTCAGTATACATATCTTGATCATTAAATGCTTTTTCCAAAGCTAATACATTTCCACTTTCTCCATATAAATTCATTAAATCATAATAAAGGTGTGCAATATATATTTTTTCCATAAATTCTCCTAAAATAAATTATTTTCATTACTAATGAAGTAAAAATCTTTTATTGTACTTTCATTTAAATATTTTTTTAAACTTTTTATATTATCAACTAATAGTAATTTATTGGTATCTATTTTTGTATAATTTAATCTAGTTAAAATATCATATCTAAATTTTCCTATAATAAAAATATTGTCAATATTTTTATTATTTAATATATTAAAATCTATATCATATAAGTAACTTATATCGTTATAATTATTAGAAATTTTATCAAAAGAGAATATAATATTAACTTTTTTATTTAAATTATTTATATTAGTTATAGTTTCACTAAAACTAATTGAATCCTCTAATTCTATTAGTTTAAGATATATTTTTTTATTTTTATATTTTACATAAGTATTGTTATTTAAATTAATTTTTATATCATTAATATATTTTTGTATATTTTCAGTTTTAATACCTATTAATTTAGAAAATGTTATTACTGATAAAGTTGAATATACTGAAAATAAAGATTTATCATATGAATAATATATTGAATTATTGGCAATAAAATACTGTTTTTCCAAATTAACTTCATCTGCTTCTATATTTAGTTTGCCTCTAGAAAAATCACATTTATTACATTTGTATTTACCTAAATTTTCTAAATGATAGTAAGAATATTTTAGTTTATTATCACAAAAAGGACAATAAGCAAAATCGATATTATTATTAATTAATTTAGTAGAATACTCTGTGTTATTAATTCCATAAGTAAAAGTTAAACCATTATGTTCATATTTTAATTTATTTAATATAGGATTGTCTGCATTTATTATTAGATTTGTATTGTCATTTAATAATGGAATAATTTTATTTAATATATTATTTGGTGTAATATTACTAGTTAGATTATATCTAGATATATTATTAATTATTATATGAGTATAGTTATCAATTAAATTATAATTAGAATTAACTATGAGAATATTTTTTTTAATCTTTTTTGTAAATGGATTAATATATTTTATAATATTATTTTTATCAAATATTAAAACTTTATATTTATTATTTTTTAAAACATGAAAAAGAAGATTTGCAATTTCGTTTTTATTACTTGTACCTAAAATACCAACAATATATTTAGGATATTTTATTTTATTAAAAATATTAGTTTTTTTAATATAATTATCTATTTTTTTTGATTTAAATAAAAAAAGTAATTGTAAATATATAATTGATAATGTTGTCATAATAGCTCCTTAAAAGTATTATAACATTTATTTTATAATTTACATAGATTTACATTACTAATTTAAAATTTAATAGACATTATTATTCTTAATATTTATACTTAAAATAGTTGGTGATAATATGAAATATTTAAAAATGTTTTTTGTATTTTTAAATATGTTTATAGTTTTAAATGTAAATGTATATGCAAAAATATTAACAGCAGAAGATATAGCGAAAGAATTTAAAAATACTACGACTTATAAATCTCTTACTTCTTTAAATGAGGATAATGAATCTAGTATTAATTTGGTTGTTAAAGATAATAAATTAAACATTATGAGTGATAATGAAGTAATATTTTCTTTTGATATATATGATGATTATTTAGAATTAGATGGTTCATCAATAACTTTTGAAGAAGATAATATATTTTCTTATATGTTTTTAGCTATTGCTGTAAATGGAATAGCTGATAGTCTATTTAATTTAAGTGGGTATAAAGATATGACATTAGATGATGAATTTTTAAATGGAATAACTTTGGAAAATATAGATAAATTAGATACAAAGTATGGCATAGAAGTTAAATTAAATAATACTAATACAGAAGAACCAAGTTTAAAATATATTAGAATACCTTTAGATACTGAAAAAATAAGTAATTTAATGGATGATCATGGAATAACTTATGAAGAAAAAAATAAGAGTGAATATGCTAAGTATACTCCAACATTAAAAGTTGATAACGTTACTGAAAATTCTATTACGCTTTATGCAAAAGTAGAAGAATATACAAAAAAAGAAAATGAAGATAATTTTAGTTCTTTTGATATTCCATTTTGTGATATATATCGTTCTACAAGTATAGATGGTGAATATGAACCTGTACAAAAAGGTATTAGTTGTACTGGAGAAGTTGGAATTATTGATTCTGATTTAAAAAGTGATACTACTTACTATTATAAAGCTAAAGTTAATGATGGAGATACTTTTAGTAAAGTTGTTTATGCTAGTACTTTAGTAGAAGATGATGATACGGTTTCACAAGATAAAGTAGTTTATGAAGATGGTAATGAAAAAGAAGAAGAAAAGGTAACTGGAACTACAGAAAATCCAAATACTGGAATAATTAGATATAGTTTAATTGGATTAATAATAACTATTTTTGGAATAGCTACATTAAAGATATTAAAGAAAAAAAGTTTATTTATGTAATCTTAGAATAATTATTAATTATAAATTGAAAGAATATAAATAGTAAGAGATTACTATTTTTTTATAGTTGTTTATAAAATAAAATTATAGTATAATGAACTTATATTGTAGGAGTGATGCCAATTGAGAAGAATACTTAGTAGTATGGATATCGGTACAGATTCTATAAAATTAGTAGTCGCAGAAATTATTAAAGATAAAATAAATGTTTTATGTGCGGTTACTGAAGATACTAGGGGAGTAAAAAAAGGGTTAATAGAAAATTTTGAAGATGTAGTATATTCTATAAAAAAAGTTCTTAAAAAAGCTGAAAACTTACTTGGTATAAGTATAAAGAAAGTAGTTGCATCAGTTCCTGAATATAAATTGAAATTTACTCAAGGAGAAGGAGTAAATACAATTACAAATGAAGATAAAGTAGTTACTAAGAGTGATATATCAAGAATATTACAAACTAACGTCTATAATAGAATAGATGAAAATTATGAATTAATTAATGTTATACCAATTGATTATGAACTTGATGATAAAAAAGTTTTAAATCCTTTAGGTATGGAAGGAGAAAAATTAAAATTAAATAGTATTATCGTAAGTGCTCCAAAAAGAAATACATATGATTTTATTAAAGCTATAGAAAAATGCAATGTAGAAGTTATAGATATAATGTTGGGTAGTATTGCAGACTATGCTTTATTTAATAATGAATTTTTAAAGGAAAATAATGGAATAATAATTAATTTGGGTGCAGGTAAAACAACAGTATCTTCTTTTTCAAAAGGTATTTTAACAAATGAATATGTTTTTGATAAAGCGGGAGACAGTGTTGATTACGATATATCATTCATGTATAAAACTAAAGCTATAGATAGTAAGAAGTTAAAAGAAAGATATGGATTAGCTTCAAAAGATTATGCCAATCCAAAAGAGGTAACTTCATTAATAAATAAACTTGGCGAAAAAGTAGAAATTAATCAATATGAATTAACGGAAGTTATAAATGCTAGGATGGAATCTATATTAAAAGAAGCAAAAAAACAAATTAATTACTTAACAAAGAAAGAAATTAGTTATATAATAATAACAGGAGGATTGACAGAAATCAAAGATTTTAATATACTTGCAGAGAGTATATTTGGTAAAAATGTTACTTTTGGTAATGTCAATATTATAGGAGCAAGAGATAATAAGTTTTCAACAGCTGTTGGAATGATTAAAAATTTTAATAATAAATTAAACATGAAAGATAGAGATTATTCAATATTTAATGAAGATGAAATAGAAACATTATGTTCTACTGAAAGAAGAATAAATGTTGCTAGTGATTCTATTTTAGGAAAAGTATTTGGATATTTTTTTGATAATTAAGGGAGAGTGGGAATATGTTAGATTTACAAATGGATCAGATAGCTAAAATTAAAGTTATTGGAGTTGGTGGCGGTGGATGTAATGCTGTTAACAGAATGATTGAATCAGGAGTTAAGGGTGTAGAATTTATTGTTGCTAACACAGATTTGCAAGTTTTAAATTCATCAAAATCGGAAAACAAATTACAAATTGGTAAAGATATTACCAATGGATTAGGTGCAGGGGCAAACCCTGAAGTAGGACGCGAAGCTGCATTAGAGAGTAAAAATGAAATAACTGAAGCTCTTAAAGGAGCTGATATGGTATTTGTTACTTGTGGAATGGGTGGAGGAACTGGTACTGGTGCTGCGCCTGTTATTGCAGAAATAGCACAAAATTTAGGAGCTCTAACTGTCGGTATAGTAACTAAGCCTTTTAGATTTGAAGGAAAAAGGAGAATGGAACAAGCTATACTTGGTATAGATGAGTTAAAAAAACATGTAGATACATTAATTGTTATACCTAATGATAGATTAAGAGATATTATTGATAAATCTACGCCAATGCTTGAAGCATTTAAAGAAGTAGATAATGTACTTCATAGAGGTGTACAATCTATAAGTGATTTGATTGCTGTATCTGGTTTAGTAAACTTGGATTTTGCAGATGTTAAAGCAGTTATGGAAAAACGTGGTAATGCTCTTATTGGTATAGGTTTAGGAGTTGGAGAAAATAGAGCTATAGAGGCTGCTAAACAAGCTGTATCTAGTCCATTATTGGAAACTAGTATAAGTGGTGCAACAGATGCAATAATAAATGTTACGGGTGGTAATTCTTTGACATTGTTTGAGGCTGAAGATGCAGCAGAAATAGTAAGACAAAGTGCAAATACTGATATTAATATTATATTTGGTGCAGTTATTAATGAAAATTTAAATGATGAGGTAATAGTTACAGTTATTGCAACTGGATTTGAAGATGATACACATGTAGATAATTTTACTGAAAATAATCCTCAAACAAGAAGTTCTAAAGAAAATGAAAGTGATTTTGATATTCCTTCATTCTTAAGAGATAGAGATGATTTTTAAAAATATTAAATTTAACTAATTTAATATTTTTTTTTGACAATTTATTTAAATTATATAATTTAAAATAATTTTGGTGATAGTATGACAGTATATATTGATTTAATTTTCATTATTAATTTTATAATGGATTTATATATACTATCAGGTGTAAAATTTTTACTAAAGTTAAATACAAAATTTTATAGAATTATTATTTCTTCATTAATAGGTAGTATATCTTTAATTATACTATTTATTAGACTTAGTACTTTAGAAATAAATATATTAAAACTATTAATTAGTATTATTATGGTGTTAGTTGCTTTTGGTCATTATAAATTTTTTAATAGGCTATTTTATTTATATGTAATAAGTATAGTTTTAGGTGGAAGTATATATTTAATTAATGATGCTTTAGGTTATGAAATAAGTGGTTTTATTTTTATTGAAAATGGTTATAATGTTAATTTAATAATATTGTTATTAATTAGTCCAGTAATATTATTTTTATATATTAGAGAATATTTAGAACAAAAGAAGAAAATTAATACAATTTATCAAGTAACAATAAAATTTAAAAATAAAATTATTAATCTAGAAGGTTTTTTAGATACAGGAAATAAATTAGTTGATCCGTATTTTAAACGGTCGATAATATTAGTTAATAAAAAATTTATAGACTTAAGAGGCAAAAAAGTGATATATGTTCCATTTCATTCTCTTAATAATAATGGATTACTAAAATGTATAACATGTGAATATATATTAATAGATAATATTAAATATTATGATATTTTGATAGGCATTAATGAAGTAAATATGGAATATGATTGTATCTTAAACGAAAGGATATTTAATAATGAAAAATATAATAGAACTTATTAAAAAACTATTTAAGAAAAAAAATATATGTTTGTTTTTAGGAAGTACAGATATTTTACCTCCTCCTTTATCAAATGAAGAGGAAGTTATGTATATAACAAAAGCTAATGAAGGGGATATAGAAGCAAGAAATAAACTTATTGAACATAATATTAGATTAGTTGTTTTTTTAGCTAAAAAATATGAAAATACTGGAGTTGATTTAGAAGATTTAGTCAGCATTGGTTCAATAGGTTTAATTAAAGGAATAAATACATATAAATTAGATAAAAATATAAAGTTAGCTACTTACTGTTCTAGATGTATTGCAAATGAAATACTTATGTTTTTAAGAAAAAATAAAAAGCGTAAAACTGAAATAAGTTTTGAAGATGCATTAAATTATGATGCAGAAGGAAATGAATTACATTTAGAAGATATTTTAGGAACAGAAGATGATATAGTATATAAAGAATTTGAAAGTAAATTAGATAAAAAAGCTTTAGAAAAGGAATTAAATTCTTTAAATAAAAGAGAAAAGCATATAATGAAATTAAGATATGGTTTAAATAATACTGAAGAATATACTCAAAAAGAAGTTGCTGAAATGTTAGGTATTAGTCAATCTTATATTTCAAGAATTGAAAAAAAAGTAATTAGAAGATTAAAATCTACTATGAAAGTATAAAAATTGGTTAAATAAAACCAGTTTTTTTAATAAAAAGTGAAATAATATTGATATTACTTTTTTGTGTGTAAATAAATTAGTTAATTATTTATATTAGTTATAATTGGTGTTATAATTATTGTAAATAAAGAGGTAATTTATGGAAAAAAAAGAAGTGAATTTAGACGGTTTAAATAAAAAGGAAGTAGAAGAAAGAATAAAAAATAACCAAATTAATTTTATTGATGAACCCAAGACAAAAACTGTAAAAGAAATTATTAAAACACATACATTTACTTATTTTAATTTTTTAAATATTTTATTAGGTGGGTTAGTTATTATAAGTGGTATAATTAGTGGACAATTTCTTTATTCATTAAAGAATTGTTTATTTGTAGGTGTAATTTTTACTAATACTATTATTAGTATCGTAGAGGAATTATTAGCTAAAAAAACAATAGATAAATTAAATGTTATTGCCGATTCAAAAATAAAGGTAGTAAGAGATAAAAATGAAGTAGAGTTATCTCGAGAAGAATTAGTTTTAGATGATGTATGTATATATTCTTTAGGAAATCAAGTAGTTACAGACTCAGTGATTTTAAAAGGTAATGTTGAAGTAAATGAATCATTTATTACTGGAGAAGAAAAAGTAATTTTAAAAAGTGTTGGAGATGAAATTTTAAGTGGATCTTTTATTGTAAGTGGTAAATGTTATGTTTCTGTTAAACATGTTGGCAAAGATAACTATATATCTAAAATAAGTAGTGAAGCTAAATATATAAAGAAAATTAATTCTATAATATATAATTCTTTTGATAAGATGTTAAAAATATTAAGTTTTTGTTTAATACCTGTTGGTATATTATTCATAGCAAATCAATTATATATAACTAAATTTGATATTCCATCTTCAATAATGAGTACTGTTAGTGCATTAATTGGAATGATTCCTGAAGGTTTAGTACTTTTAACAAGTAGTGCTATGGCTGTAAGTGTAATTAGGTTAAGAAGATTTAACGTTTTAGTACAAGAATTATATTCTATAGAAAATTTAGCTAGAGTAGATATGATTTGTTTAGATAAAACAGGTACTATTACTGAAGGAATTATGGAAGTAAAAGAAATATTGCCATATAAAGATGAGAATATTGAAGATATTAAAGAAATTCTTGGTAATTATATAAAGGCATTAGATGATAATAGTGTAACTTTTAATGCTATCAAAAATTATGTTGAAACAAAAGAAAATTATAACGTTTTAGATACTATTAATTTTTCTAGTAGTAGAAAATATAGTGGTGTTTCTTTTAAAGAAGGAAATTATTATTTAGGTAGTCCAGAAAATTTACTTGAAAAAAGTGTTAAAGAAATAGAAAAATATCAAGATGATTATAGGGTATTGGTTTTAGCTACTAGTAAAAGTAAATTTGGAAATGTAGAAAAAGCTACACCTTTAGGATTTGTTTTAATCCAAGATAAGATTAAAGATAATGCAAAAGAAACATTAGATTTCTTTGCTAGTCAGGGTGTCGATATAAAAATAATAAGTGGAGATAATGATAAAACAGTTGCAAAAATTGCAACACGTGCTGGAATTAAAGGTATTAAAAGTATTGATTTTTCTAAAGTTAATGATGATGAAATTAAAGATGTTGTAAATGAATATAACATATTTGGAAGAGTTAAACCAGAGCAAAAGAAGAAAATAATATGTGCACTCAAAGAAATGGGACATTTTGTTGCAATGACAGGAGATGGAGTAAATGACTGTTTAGCTTTAAAGGAAGCAGATTGTTCAATTGCAATGGCAAATGGAAGTGATGCAGCAAAAAATGTGAGCCAGTTTGTACTATTGGATTCTAAAATTGATAATTTGCCTTTAATTTTAAAAGAAGGTAGACGAAGCATTAATAATATAGAAAGAAGTAGTGCATTGCTTTTAAGCAAAACAATATTTACTATTTTATTAATATTAGTTTGTGTATATTTAAGTACAGAATACTTTTTCATTCCAATCCATTTAACATTAATTACAATGTTTACTATAGGTATACCTTCATTTATACTTGCACTTGAATCAAATAATGAACTTGTAAAAGGTAAATTTTTACAAAAAATATTTTTGAAAAGTTTGCCTAGTGCTTTAACAGTAGTGTTTAATGTTGTAATAATAGCATTGTTTGAAAAACAATTTAACTTAGATAGTGATTTATGTAATACTTTAACAGTATTTTTAACGGCTACAACTGGATTTATTTTTTTGAATAATATTTGTAAACCTTATAATTTATTAAGAGGTGTATTAATGATATGTCTATTATTAGGTTTCTTATATTGTGCTATTTTCCAATATAGTTTCTTTAATATAAGTTATGTCAACGGAGATACTATATTAGTATTTATAGTATTATTTATTTGTAGTTTATTTATATTTGATAAACTAAATCAATTTTCTAAGTTTATTTTAAGAAAAACTCATAATATTTAGGTGATTTTATGAATAAAGAGGAATTAAATAATATTTTAAATACTTTATCTATTGAAGATTTAGATAGTGTTTTATCTATTATTGACGAATATCTAAGATTTGGATATTTTGATTATATTATGTCTACATTAGAAGAAATGAAATCAAAGATAAAAGATAAAATAAATATTGAAATAGATAATTTATCTTTAAATAATATTGACGATGTTGTAGAGAATATAAAAAATAATCAAGAAAAATTTAAGAGATATGCATCAAAATTAATAAAAATCTTAGAATTAATTGATTTAAATATATATAATGATATATATTTAAGTGATAAAAATGGAAAATTATCAAATTTAATGGATTTATCAATTTTAGCAAGTAAAATAGAAGAAACAGGATTAATTAAACAAATAGATAGAAATAAAGAAAAATTAAAAAAATTATTTATCAACAAACACGAAATTGAAAAGTTAAATAGAGAAAATTTAGCTTATCAAAAATCTTTATTAAATAAAGTAAATAATTTTATAATATTTAATTATGAAATTTCAAAAGAAGATTTAGGTATAAATATAGATAAGTATAAAAATAGTAATTTAAGTTTATTTTATTTAAAATTGAAAGATGCTATTGACAATAAAAATGAACAATATAATGATTTAATAAAATACATTAAAAATACTAAATATTTATTATGTAATGTTAGAAATAGTTTTCTAAATAAGATAAATAAAATAAACGATTTATTGTATAATTATTTATCTAAAAATAACATAGATATTAATGAATTAAAGTCAGAAGTAGCAAATATAATTAAAGTGAAAGATGAAACGAATAGAGCAAAAGCTCTTTAATTATAATGAGGTATTATGATTGGTTTAGCTTTAGAAGGTGGAGGAGCAAAAGGCTCTTATGAAATAGGATCTTATATTGCTCTTAAGAAAATGGGCATAAAATTTGATATGGTAGTTGGAACTAGTATTGGATCTTTAAATGCAGCTTTAATTGCACAAGGAGATATGAAGATTGCAAAAGATCTATGGTTTAGTGCAAGTAGTGAATTGATCGGTATAGATAAATCTTTAGTAGAATTATATAAAAATTTTGAATTAAATATAACAGAGATAAAAAATAATGTAGAAAAAATAAAAGAAATAATTAAAAATAAAGGATTAGATATAAATAGATATAAAGAAATTATTGATGAAAATATAGATGAAGAAAAAGTAAGAAATAGTAAAATAAATTATGGGTTAGTTACTGTAAAGACAAAAGATTTAAAAACATTAGAATTAACTATTAAAGATATAAAACCGGGAAAATTAAGTGAATATATTGTCGCAAGTAGTTATTTACCTGTTTTTAAAATGAATAAAATAATTGATGATTCTTATTATTTAGATGGAGGATTTTCTGATAACTTGCCTATAGATATGTTAAAGAATTATGGCTGTGATAAAATTTACGCTATTAGAATAAATGGAATAGGAAAAAATAAACTTTTTTATAAACCTGATTATGAAATATCTCCAACTAAGACTACTGGACCTATTATATTATTTGATAATCAAGATATCATTAATAATTATTATATGGGTTATTATGATACTTTATTATATTTTAAAAAATTAGATGGCTTTACTTATTATTTTAAAAAATATAAACATTATGAATATTTAACAAGAAATATTGATAAAAAATTAATAGAGTTATTAAAGATAAAGTTTTTAAAAAAAGATATAAAGGATATTGTTTTAAAAAGTATAGAAGATATATTAAAACATAATAATTTATATTATTATAAAGTTTATAAAATACCGAGTATAATTAGATATATAAAGAAAAATAATTTAAAATGCAAAGATAAATTAGTAAATGATTTTGTATATAATTTAAAATAATGTACAAATTTATTAAAATATGATAAAGTATTATATGTTTAATTAATTAAAGTGAGGTTGAAATTTATGGGAAGAGCATATGAAGTTAGAAAGGCAAGTATTCAAAAAACTGGAGCTGCTAAAGCTAAATTATATAGTACTTTTGCTAAGGAAATATATTTAGCAGCGAAGGGCAATCCAGAAGTTGATACTAATATAAATTTAAAAAGAATAGTAGAAAAAGCTAAAAAAAGTCAAGTACCTAGTGATATAATTAATAGAGCAATAGAAAAAGCAAAAGGCTCAGGAGGAGAAGATTATCAAACTGTAGTTTATGAAGGATTTGGTCCTGGTGCAAGTACATTGATTATAAGAACTTTAACAGATAATGTAAACCGTACAGTAGGTTTTATTAGAGCAGCATTTAATAAAGTAAATAAGAATTTGGGCGTAACAAATAGTGTAAGTTATAATTATGATTACTTAGGTGTATTATCATTTAAATATGATAATGAAGAAGAAGTATTTGAAAAATTATTAGATGAAGGAATAGAAATTATTGATTTAGAAAGTGACGATGGAATAATCACTATTACAATGAATCCTACTGATGTTCATAATGTCAAAGATGTATTAGAAAAATTAATACCAAATATTGATTATGAAGTAGACGAAGTTGGTATGTATCCAAAAGAAAAAGTAAAATTAACTGGAGAAGATAAAGAACTATTCTTAAGACTTTATGGATTATTAGAAGAAATTGAAGATGTAACAGATATTTATCATAATGTAGAGGATTAATATTAAATTCAAAAGAATTTAATATTTTTTTTTAAAGGAAATTATAAAAAAAAATAAAATAAATATAATGAAAGGAGGAATTATATGAAAATTTTTAAAAATAAAAAAATATATATTTTAGGAGGAATAATATTATTATTTACTTTTATTTTAGTTTATAATTTTTATTTTGAAAACAATACTGAAGCTAAAGAAGAAATAGTATTGAATACTGCTACTAAAGAGGTTAAAAGTACAAAAGTTAATACTTTTTTTGTAGATGTTAAAGGCAGTGTTAAAAAACCTGGTGTATATAAGATGAAAGAAAATGATAGAGTTATTGATGCTATTAATGTTGCTGGAGGATTGTCGAAATCAGCCAATACAAGTAATATTAACTTAAGTCAGAAACTAAAAAGCGAAATGGTAATATATGTATATAATGACACTGAAATTAAAGAGAAAAGCAATAAATTAAGTTGTGATACAGTATGTCAAGATAATGTTATAGAGGTTAATAATTGTATTCAGGATACTAATGATTTAGTAAATATAAATACTGCTTCTATAGAAGAATTAATTACATTAGATGGAATAGGAGCGAGTAAGGCACAAAGTATAATAGAATATAGAAAAAATAATGGAGGATTCAAATCTATAGAAGAATTAAAAAATGTTAGTGGTATAGGAGAAAGTGTATATTTAAAAATAAAGGATAAGATAACTATATGAAGAAATTGATGATTTTATTAAGTATTTTATTTTTATCTAAAGATAATATAAATAAAGAATATTGTGATATTAAAGGTGAAGTAAACAAACCTGGAGTTTATGAAATAGAAGAAGATTATACCATTAATGATGTTATAAAAAAGGCTGGAGGATTAAAAAAAGATGCCGTTACTAACAATATAAATTTAAGTAAAAAAGTAGAAGATGAAATGGTTATTTATATCTTTAGTAAAGATGAACTAAAAATAAATAAATGTAAGTGTACTATTATTTATAAATATAAATGTGATGTAAATCCCGATATTACTACAAAAGAAGAAATTAAAACTACTACATCTACATTACCTAAAACAACTACGACTAAAAAAATTACTACAACTAAAAAAAATATAACAAATATTACATCTAAAAAGACTACAACAACAAAAAAAGTTAATGAATTTAATTCTATGGAAATAAAGATTGTAAATATAAATACAGCAAGTATAGAAGAATTAATGACTTTAAAAGGTATAGGAAATGCAAAAGCAAAAAATATTATTGAATATAGAAAAACTAATGGAAATTTTAAAAGTATAGAAGATTTATTAAAAGTAAATGGAATTGGAGAAAAGATTTTTAAAGAAATTAAAGATTTTATTAAAGTATAAATATATATTAATTTTTTTATTAGTATTATTATTTTCTATATCTAGAATTAATATATATAAGAAATCAAATTATAATTTAGATAATAAAGATTTTATTGGCATTGTCACTAGCTATGAATATAAAGATAATTACATAACTTTTATATTAAAAGGAAAAGAAAAAATTAAATGTAATTATTATGGAGAATTAAATATAGATTTAAATTATGGAGATATAATAAGTTTAAAAGGTGATTTATCTATACCATATAATAATACTATACCTAATACTTTTAACTATAAAAAGTATCTTTTTAATAATGATATTTTTTATATATTAAATGTAGATAAAGTAATTAGTATTAAAAGAACAAATAACTTTTTATATAAAATAAAAAATACTATTGTTAAAAAAATTAATAAAATAGATAAAAAAGGTTATTTAAATACATTTATTTTAGGTAATAAAAATTATTTAGAATCTAATGTATATGAAACATATAAAGCAAATGGAATAATACATATATTTTCAATATCGGGAATGCATATTAGCTTGTTAGCAAGTATTATATTATTTATATTGAATAAATTTAAAAAAAGTAAATATAATGTTTTTATTGTAATAATTTTTTTAATTTTTTATTTAATTATTACAAATTATCAAGCAAGTATAGTACGTAGTATTGTTTTTTATATTTTATTAAATATATTTAAAACAATTAATTATAAAATAGATATTAAAGATATTTTAATTTTATCTATCTCTTTAATTTTATTAGTATATCCAAAGTATATTTATAATTTAGGGTTTATTTATTCATCTTTAATTAGTTATACTTTAATTTATTATTCTAAATACTTCAAATATAAATATTTAATTAATATATTGTTAATATCTTTTATAAGTTTTTTTGTAAGTTTACCAATAACAGTAAATAATAATTATGAAATAAATTTATTAAGTATTTTTATAAATATTATATTTGTACCATTAATATCTTTTATAGTTTATCCACTCTCATTATTGACATTTATCTTTCCTTTTTTAATAAATTTATTTAATTTTATAATTAATATTATTGAATCCATTTCATCATTACTCTATAAGTTTGATTTTTTAATTATAAACATACCAAAGATGAATTTTTTAGCCATAGCTATATATTATTTGTTATTTTATACTTTTTTATCTTTAAATAAAAAATATATTGTTTTATTTATACTATATATTTTTATGTTAAAATATGTTAATTTAATAGATAATCATTGCTATGTATATTTTTTAGATGTTGGACAGGGTGATATGATAACTATAAAATATAAAGATGAATGTATAGTTATAGATACTGGAGGTAAAAAGTATGGTAGCAATTATGAAATAATGGATAATATTATTACTTTTTTTAAAAGTATTGGTATAAATAATGTAGATAATTTAATAATTACCCATGGCGATAGTGATCATATAGGAAATGCTAATTATTTAATAAACAATTTTGATGTAAAAAGAATAAAGATAAATAATGGTGAAATAAATGAATTAGAGAAAGCTTTACCTAAAGATAAAATAATATCTAAAGTAACTACTAAGCTTAATTTTCAAATATTAGACCATACTTTAAAAACTGAAGAAAATGATAATAGTATTATAAGTTATTTAAATATATTTAATACTAAATTTATATTTATGGGAGATGCTCCTAAGGAAGTTGAAAATGAAATAATAAATAAATATAAAATACAAGTTGATATTATAAAAATAGGGCATCATGGTTCTAAGACGAGTAGTGATTATAATTTTTTAAAAACGATAAAGCCTAAATATGCAATCATATCCAGTGGTAGAAACAATATATATAATCATCCACATAAAGAAACTTTAGATACATTAAATTCATTAAATATAAAATATTATAATACTCAGGATTTTGGAACAATTTTAATTAAAATTTCCAAAAAAAATAGAACTTTTTTAACATATCGACCATAAAATATAATATAACATTATAATGTTTTATATATATTAGATTAAAATTTTTTAATCATAAAAAAGGCCTTTAGATAAGGCTTTTTTTAAAAAAATGGTGTTTTTTTGCATATTTTTAGTATTTTTGTTATACTATATTAGTGATTATTATGAAAAAAATATATATACAGTTATTAATAGTAGTAATTGGTATAGCATTATGTGTATTTAGTATTAAAGGTATAAAAACATATTTTTATGAAACATATAAAAAAAGCGAAAGTTATACACTAGTATATAGTGATATTTTAAATATAAATAAATCGGCAAATATTTTAGAAACAGCTACTACTGAGGTAACTTCTAATGAAATAACAACTACTGAAATTGCATCTAATGAAGTAATAAATAGTGATATAGAAGTAAGTACAATGATAACTACTAAAAAGATTGATATTGATAATTTAATTGAAACTGCAAAAGAAAAGATTGAAAGTATTTCATATGATGGAAAAATAATTTATGATAATATGACTAAGAAGGAATTAGTTGATAAATTAAATAGAAATTTGAACTCTACATTAGTTAATACTGGGATTTATTTTGTAGATTATTATCTTAAAACTGGATTAGATCCTTATTTAGCTGTTGCAATTGTACTTCATGAGACAGGTTGTAAATGGGAATGTAGTAGTTTAGTTAAAGAAAATTATAATATTGGTGGATTAAAGGGTACAAATGGATACCTAAAATTTGATAGTTTAGAAAGTGGTATCAATGGCTATTTAGATATTTTATATAATGATTATTATAAAGAGGGATTAACTACACCAGAATTAATAAATCCAAAATATGCAGCAAGCGAAACTTGGAGTGAGAAAATAAATAATTATATAAATCAAATTAGAGAGAGTTAATGATTTACTAATTTCTTAATAATATGATATAATTTTAATGTTAGTGATGAAAGGATTTACAACCCTGGAGCTAGAACGTTTATTCACGTTACGATTAATAAGTATGATAACATTCATAGAAATAAGGTGGTACCACGTAAATTACGTCCTTATATATTATGGGTGTTTTTTTAGGAGGTATATATGAGTTTTTATGATGAGTTAGTTTGGAGAGGATTAATAAAGGATGAAACTAGTCCTGAATTAAAAGATAAATTAAATAAAGGTGGTATTTCTTTTTATATAGGAGCAGATCCAACTGCTGAAAGTTTACATATAGGGCAATTTCCAACTTTTTTAATGATAGAAAGATTGAAAAGAGCAGGACACATACCATATATTTTAGTTGGAGGTGCAACAGGCCGTGTAGGAGATCCTAGAGGGACTGGAGAAAGAGAAAAAGCAGATATTGCTGTTATTGATAGAAATTTTGTTAAAATCAAAGCACAGATGAAAAAATTATTTGGTGATGATGTTACAATAGTTAATAATTTTGACTGGTTTAAAGATATGAATTACATCGACTTTTTAAGAGATGTAGGCAAATACATTAACGTCAATTATATGATAAATAAAGATTTAGTAAAAAGACAGCTAGAAATAGGTATTTCTTATGCTGAGTTTTCATATATGTTAATTCAAGGATATGACTTTTTAAAATTAAATGAAAAATATGGTATAACATTGCAATTTGGTGGCTCTGATCAATGGGGAAATTTAACTACAGGAATAGAATTAATAAGAAAATTAAAAGATGAAGAGGTTTATGCATTTAGTATGCCACTTACAACTGATTCAAACGGTAATAAATTAGGTAAATCATATGGGAATGCTTTATGGCTTGACAAAGAAAAAACTTCTTCATATGAACTATTTCAATATATGTTAAATTTTGAAGATATAATGATGGAAGATTATCTTAAGAGATTTACATTTTTAAAAAAAGAAGAAATAGAAAATATTATGAAAGAACACTTAGCTTGTCCTGAAAAGCGTATTGCTCAAAAAGCTCTCGCTAAAGAAGTTATAACCTTTTTACATGGATTAGAGGAATATAATAAGGCTGCTAGAATAAGTGAATGCTTATTTAGTGGAGAAATTAATAAATTAAGTATTGAAGAAATAAAAGATGGATTAAAAGATGTACCAAATTTTGAATTTAAATTAAACGAAAGCATATTAGATATATTAGTAAATAATAATATTGCAGTTAGTAAAAGAGAAGGTAGAGAATTTTTATCTAATGGAAGTATAACTGTAAATGGAAATAAAGTAACTGATGAAACTTTAGTTGTAAATGAAGATATTTTAATAGAAAAAGAATATTTAATTATAAGAAAAGGTAAAAAGAAATATTTTATAGGTACTAGCTTGAAATAAATTATTATGGTGGTTTTATGGAGAAAGATTTAATAAGTGTTATAGTTCCAGTCTATAAAGTAGAAGAATATTTAAATAGATGTGTAGATTCAATAATAAATCAAACGTATAAAAATTTAGAGATAATATTAGTAGATGATGGAAGTCCAGATAATTGTGGAAAAATATGTGATGAATATGCTAAACTTGATAAGAGAATAAAAGTAATACATAAGAAAAATGGTGGCTTATCAGATGCAAGAAATGCTGGATTAAGTGTTGCAAAAGGAAAATATATAGGATTTGTAGATAGTGATGACTATATAAGTGAAAATATGTATGAAATATTATATAAAGAATTAGTTAAAAATAAAGCAGATATTTCTATTTGTAAATATATTTATTTTAAGAATAAAATACCCGAGTTTACAACAGATTATGAAATTACTTCATATACGAATAAAGAAGCAATATTAGAATTAATAAAAATAAAACAAAGAAAAATTCAAGATTATGCGTGGAATAAATTATATAAAAGAAAATTATTTAAAAAAATAAGATACCCCAAAAATTTCGTATTTGAAGATATAGGTACGACGTATTTATTATTTTATGAAGCAAAAAAAATAATAAATATTGATTGCATATTATATGCATATTATGATAATTCTAATTCGATAACATCAAATAAAAATCCCAAAAATATAAGTGATATAATTGAAATGACTACTCAAAGAAGTAAATTTTTATTGAAGAATTTTAATGAATATAAAGATTCTATTATATTAAATAGAAACATTAATATATTATGTGCTCTATTAAGAGGAACTCATTATAATGATAAGGAATTTTTCTTTTCAAAAAAAATACAAAGAGTACGTGAATTATTAAAAAACAGTGATAAAAAGTTAATGAAATCTAAATTGATTCCATTAAGATATCGTATACAATATAAATTATTATGCTTTAATAAAAACTTATTTTATATTGCCAATAAAATATATGATTTTATAAAAAGAGTGGTTTTAAAATTTAAAAATTATTAAAAATAAGAGTCAATCGTTTAAAATGGTCTCTTATTTTTTATTAAAGAAAATTTTATAAATATTTAAAATAAATGCTAAAAAGTTAAAGTTTATTTTTTTTAGAAGGAAGAAGTAATATACTTTATGTTTGTGGCAATATTTTTTATATGCTTTAGTACTATACATTCTTTTTAAAATATTACTAAAGTCTTCGTTATTGATTAGCATATAATATATTTCTTTTAACTGCATTTTATTTTCTATAAATAATCCCATAAAATAAATATAGCTTAACTTAGTAGTTAATACATCAATTAAATCGTTATAAGAATTATCTAATTTAGAGTATAATGCTTTTGAAAGATTTATATTGCTAATAACATTTCTTTTAGTATTTTTTAAATTTTTGCTACATTCTTTATTAAAAATATAATTGTACGTAATTATATTACTAAAATATATACTATGAGCATTATTAAATAAATTAATATAAAAATCTAAATCTTGGTGAACGTATAATTCTTTTTCAAAATAAATATTATTTTTTATAATAAAATCTTTTTTTATTAACAATAACCATATGTAACAACCAAATTCTTCTTTTAATGCTGATTCAATAAACATATGTCTATTTTTATTATTTAATTTATACATGCCTTCATATTTGTGCGTATGTGGAAGGTCTTTATTATAGTTTAAATACCTATAATCTGTACGTATTATTTCACACTTATATTTCTTCGATAAATTAATCATGTTTTCTAGAGCATTTAATTCTAAATAATCATCGCTATCTACAAAAGTTATATAATCTCCTGATGATTTTTTAATACCAGCATTTCTTGCAATAGAAACACCTTCATGTTTTTTATCTATTATAATTATTCTTTTGTCTTGTTTTTTATATTTTTTTAATATATCTAATGAATTATCTGTTGAACCATCATTAATTAAAATTATTTCAAAATTAGAATAAGTTTGATTTAATATGCTATCCAAACATCTTTCTATATATTTAGCACGATTAAAAACTGGAATAATTATAGATATTTTATTTGTCATCGAAAAACACCTCACTCAAAAAATTATATAAAAAATAAATTTTATTGTAAAGTAAAATAATTAATGTTAAACTTTAATTAAGTGGATATCTTATAAAAGAAATATTTTATAGGTACTAGCTTTGAAATAAAATTATTATGGTGGTTTTATGGATAAAGATTTAATAAGTGTTATAGTTCCAGTCTATAAAGTAGAAGAATATTTAAATAGATGTGTAGATTCGATAATAAATCAAACATATAAAAATTTAGAGATAATCTTAGTAGATGATGGAAGTCCAGATAATTGTGGAAAGATTTGTGATGAGTATGCTAAGCTTGATAAAAGAATAAAAGTAATACATAAGAAAAATGGTGGATTATCAGATGCAAGAAATGCTGGATTAGATATTGCAAAAGGAAAGTATATAGGATTTGTAGATAGTGATGACTATATAAGTGAAAATATGTATAAAATATTACATAAAGAATTAGTTAAAAATAAAGCTGATATTTCTATTTGTGATTATTATACATTTGATAAAAAATATCCTATATTTAAATTAAATGATTATGAAATAAGAGATTATTATAGTTTAAATGCATTAGATTATGTAAATATTACAGGATTAATTCCTGGAGATACAACTTGGAATAAATTATACAAAAGAAAATTATTTAAAAGTATTAGATTTCCTCTTAATAGAGTATATGAAGATGTTGGAACAACTTATAAAATATATAATATAGCAAAAAAAATAATTACAGTAGATATAAAATTATATGCTTATTTTTATAGAAAAAATTCAATATCTCATAACATTTCTTTAAAAACATTACTAGATATGATTGAAATGTCTAACAACAAAGATGATTTTTTATATAATTTTAAAGATTTTAAAAAAAGTGCAATTCATAATAAAATTAATTGTTATACTACAGTACTTTTATATGTATCGTTACTAAATGATTATAGTTTATTGAAAAGAAAAGAATTTTTAGATATATATAATTATTTAAAAAGCATAAAATTAAGTGATGTTGATAAAAAATATTTAGGTTATAAATATTATATATTTTTATCGTTAAGAATAAATAAATATTTAACTATTAGATTGTGGCATATTTTTTATTTAATAAAGCATAAATTAATAAGAAAATAAATTGACAAGCTTATGATTATTTGATAAGATACTTTTGTTTGTAAGTGTTCTTATAAACCGCACTAAAAAGGTATTTTAAGTACTAATAGTCACCTTAAAGGCGAGTCTTCAAAAATAAAATAAGGAGGTAAAAGAATATGAAAGCTATATTTGTAACTGGTGGTAAACAATATTATGTATCTGTTGGAGATGTAATATATGTAGAAAAACTAGATGTTGAAGCTGGTAAAGACGTTGAATTTACTGACGTTTTAATGGTTGATGATAAAGTTGGAACTCCTAATGTAAAAGGAGCAAAAGTTGTCTGTACTGTAGAAAAAAATGGCAAAGCAAAAAAAATTACAGTATTTAAATATCATCCAAAGAAAAAATATCGTAAAACTCAAGGACATAGACAACCATATACTAAATTAGTAGTTAAGAATATTGTTGGCTAAAATGATAAAGTGTTTAATAAAAGATAATACTATAAAAATTACTGGGCATGCAAATTTTAATGAATATGGAAAAGATATTGTTTGTGCAAGCGTAAGTAGTATAATTTCTACCACAGTAAATAGTATTATGAATATTGATAAATTTGCCATAAATTATAAAGATGATGGTAAGACAATTACTATAGTTAATAATAAAAATAATTCTATTGTAGATATTTTATTAAATACTATGATAGATTTGTTAAAAGATTTAGAAAAAAACTATAGAAAGAATATTAAAATTGAAAGTGAGGACTAAAAATGTTGTTAATTAAATTAGACATTCAACGTTTTGCACATAAAAAAGGACAATCTTCTACTCAAAATGGTAGAGATTCTGAAGGACGTAGATTAGGAGCAAAGGCTGCTGATGGGCAAACTGTTACTGCAGGAAGTATAATATATCGTCAAAGAGGAACTAAGATATATCCAGGGAAAAACGTTGGAATGGGAAAGGATCATACATTATTTGCAAAAATAGAAGGTATGGTTAAATATGAAAGATTAGGAAAGAATAGAAAAAAAGTTAGCGTTTATGAAAAATAAATGCTTTTTTTTTTATTATAATTATGATATTATTAAAATAAGGTGGTAGTATGGGTAAAGGAAACTTTTTAAAACAATCTATATTTGCTCATAAAGGTATATATAATAATATAACAATATATGAAAACACCTTGGAATCAGTAATGTATGCAGCTAAGAATAATTTATCTTTAGAAATTGATGTAAGATTGACAAAAGATAAAAAATTAATTCTTTTTCACGATGAAGATATGTCAAGATTATTAAAATTAAAAGATAAAGTAAGCTCAATAAATTATACTGATTTAGAATATATTTCTTATTTTCATATACCACCATTAAAAGAAGTGCTCGATAGTGTAAATAATAGTGTACCAATTTTAATAGATATAAAAGATGATATTAAATTGGTAAAGAGCGAGTTACTTCGAATGTTACAAAATTACAAGGGGGATCTTGCTATACAAAGTTATGATTATGAAACTGTGAAGTTTTTTAAAAAAAAGAATTTTGTATCTGGATTAGTAATTAGTAACAAAAAAAATAAAGAATATTTAAACAAGAATATTGATGTAGACTTTTTATCTATTCAATATGATTGTTTAGATACTCTGAGTGTCAAAGCCTTAAAAAAAGACTATAAAATGTTGGGTTGGGTACTTGATAATAGAGAAGATGTGGAATACTACATTAAAGTTTACGATAACTTAATTATTGATAATATAGAGGAGGTTTTCAAATGATTAAGACATTTACTGGCCCAATGTTTAGTGGTAAAACGACGGCTTTATTAGCGACTTATTTCAATATGTGGAATAAGAAAAATATTATGTGTTTTAAACCCAAAATGAATACGCGAGATAATGGAATAAAATCGCGTAAGTTTACTGAATCTGTAGATGCTATAGAAATAGAGGACTTAAGTGATATTTACAATTATATAAAAGAGACTACTAGAACTATTTTTATAGATGAAGCAAATTTTTTAAGAGGTGATGTCAGTGTACTAAATGATTTAAGTATTAACAAAAATATAGATATATATGTTTGTGGCTTAAATATGACTAGTGAACAGAAACCTTTTGGGATTATGCCATATATTTTAGCTATAAGTGATAGTATTGAAATTAGTAAAAGTTATTGTACTATTTGTAATAGAGAAGCTAGTTTTACTTATTTTGAAGGCGATAAGAATAATGACATTATAGTTGGTGATGGTGGATACATATCATTATGTGAAGAATGCTTGAGAAATAAAAATAAAGAAAATATAAAAAAGAAAGTTTTAAAAATTAATGAATAGAAAGGCCAAGAAGTATGAAAAATAAAAAAGGATTTACACTTATTGAAATATTAGTTGTAGTAGTTATTTTAGGTTTAATATCAATAAGTGTAGTTGTAGTTTTTAATAAGAAAAATGACGAAACTAAAGTAAAAAATGAATACAATAATTCTTTGAAATTAAGTGCATCAGTTTATGTTGATAAACATAGAGATGATATCTTAGAAGGATTTGGTGGTGAACAATCTGTCAGGTATTTAACTTTAACAGATTTAGTATCTGAAGGGTTAATAGATGAGGGATTAACTAACCCTTATACAGAACAACCTAGTGGAACTGTATCAGAATGTACGGAAGATAAAGATAAAGATTGTAATTTAGTAAAAGTTTCATATGATGAAAACAATACTTTAACAGTTGAATATCCTGCTTCTATAAAAAATGTAATAAATCCAGATAATTCAGATGATCCAGATTCAAAACCAGATCCAAAACCAGATCCAAAACCAGATCCAAAACCAGATCCTGATAATCCTACAATACCTGTTCCAGATTTTGAAATATTCTATATTTCAGTAGATGGATTGACTCCTATTACTTTAGATTCAAGTGAAAAAATTTTTAATGTATCTAAATCAAATAATCAAGTTATTAAACAAATACAAGATGGTGAATATCTTGAAAATAAAGTAAAGGAACAATTTGCTGATAAAGCTAATTTGATTTCAACAAAAAGAGGTAAGCAAGGAAATACAAAATTTGATATCGATATAAGTTACGATAAAAATAATAAACAATATATTTTAAAATATAACTTAACTAATGCTAATGAATTTACAGAATTAGGATATAAAAATTTACAAACTATTAGTGATGCAGTATATGTTAGAGTTGTAGATAATTCATGTCCAGAGTTAATTTATAATAATGATATTTATAAAGGAACTGATGTTGCATTTCCTAATAATTATTCTAATTTTTATGCATTTGATAATTATGACGGATATATAAATATAGAAACTGGAATTGCAACTGGAGAAATATATGGATTAGCATCTGGAGAAACAACTTTAGAATATAATTTAGGATACGCAAATAGATATGGTAGTATTGATACGAATTTAAAAAATTCAATTGTAGGTACTGGAAGTAGTAGAACAGTTGTTTTAACAGATAGTAATGGAGTTTCATGTAAAAGAGATTTAAATTTACATTGTACAAATAATGAAAGCTTTAATAGCAGTGGAAATTGTTACTGTAATGGATGTTATGAAAACGGAAGTTGTAGAACTTTAAAAGACAATGAGATTTCAGGAACTAATGGAGTATGTACTTGTGATAGTGGTTATGAAAATGTTAATGGTAAATGTTTAGCAAAATGTACAACAGGAGAAACAAGACAAGGGGAATCATGTGTATGTATTTCAGGCTACGAAAGAGTAAATGGTAAATGTGTACCAAAATGTGGAACAAATGAAGAAAGAAATAGTGCAGGTGTGTGTGTATGTTCAAAAGAAGGATATTGTTCATATGACAAAACATGTAGAGCAATTGGTACTTTAGAAGAAAAAAATAAAAATGATTATACATGTGCATGTGAAGCAAATGCAACAAGAAATACAACAACAGGAAAATGTGAATGTAATACAGGCTATGAAACTTGTAATGGCAAATGTGTACAAGTATGTGGAGAAAACGAAGTAAGAAATGGTTCGTGTTCATGTGATTGCAAACCAGATTATGTAAGAGTAAATGGTAAATGCGTGCCAAAATGTGGAGAAAATGAAGAAAGAAATAGTGCAGGTACTTGTGTATGTAAACAAAATTATGAAAAGTACAATAATGTTTGTGTACTAAAATGTGGAACAAACGAAGAAAGAAA
>CANQSL010000002.1 GCA_947626515.1 uncultured Bacilli bacterium | reverse complement strand
AAAGAAATATTTAAATAAGAAATGCTATTAAGACCTTGGGTTATTTCGATTAAACCTTTAGTTAAACAGGGTATTAAACCCTCAGTTTTAATTAAAGTACTAGTAAGTAAATAAAAGCAAAAGATGGTAGCAAAAATATTTCAGCAATTATACTTTAGTGAAATATATAAAGAATTTGGTACGATTGATTGCCTTTTAAATATAGCAGGATATACAGATCCAAAGTTTTTATTTGAAACAACGGACGAAAACTTATTAAAGACATTTAGAGTAAACGTATTCGCTTCATACATTTTGTGCCGAGAATGCGCCAGATATATGAAAAGAAACCAACTAAAAGATTATATATCTCATGTCTAAATATAATAAATATTGCTATAAATGATGCAAAATTTAAAAATATTTCAAAATTTAAATCATCAAATAAAGTATTAGCTTTAAATAAATTTTTAAAAATATATATATGTCCACTACTAGATACTGGAAGAGGTTCTGTTATACCTTGTATTATTCCCAATATAATATATTTTAATAACGTCATATAATCACC
The DNA here is from genome assembly GCA_947626515.1 of uncultured Bacilli bacterium. Classification (GTDB taxonomy): domain Bacteria; phylum Bacillota_I; class Bacilli_A; order RF39; family UBA660; genus UMGS1124. The sequence goes on along the minus strand of CANQSL010000002.1, from coordinate 79,529 downwards.
CTTATCAATTAAATTAATACTGTTAAAGTATATAATTTTATTTTCTTAACTAATTTTAACATACAAAAATATCATCTGCAACTTTAAAATAAAATTATAATACTATATTATATTTTAAAAAAATTCTTTTATGATTATAAAAAAATTATTGGAATAGTCCAATAATTTAAATTTAATATTTTTTAATTATTCTATTTAAATCTTCTATTACATTCTCTTTTATTATGTAATCTTTAAAACCATCATCAATATAATGATCTTTAATATTTTCTTTATTTTCTTTTAAAAGAACTATTAATGGTAATTTTGAATTTATTTTATTTATTTCTTTCATTGTATTATATCCATTTATTCCATTCATTTCATCTTCTATTATTATATAGTCATATGTTTTTTTACTTTTTATTTTATCTATCCCATCGTTTCCATTTAATATTATTGATGTAGTAATATTTTCTTCTTGTAATCTCTTTTTTATTATATTATTTATTTCTTTATCTTGACTAATGATTAGTACTCTTTTATTAACTATTGCACTTTCATATTTATCTATTATGGATTCTTTACTACTTGGATTATATATTGCTTGATCTATTGTTAATATTATTTCAGTACCTTTACCTGGATTTGATTTTATTAATAAATTACCTCCTGCGGCTTTTGCTATCTTTTGACATAATTTTATATTAAAATCAGATTTTTCTAATTCTTTAATATCATTAGAATCAAATTCACTAGTTGTACTTAATATTTCATTTATTTTATCTATAGACATTCCTGTACCACTATCTGTAATAGTAAATATTAATCTACATACATCATATTTTTCTATTGTATCAACTCTAAATTCAATAAAACCTTCTTTTGTTTTCTTTACAGAATTTAAAAGCAAACTTAATAATACTTGTTTTAATTTTATTGAATCTCCTTCTAAAAATGGAATATTTTCTGGAATTTTAGATCTAAATTCCACACTATTTGATATAGAGAAATTAACTTTATTAACTAAGTCTTCATAAATATTTTTTAAACTATATTTATTTCTTATAAATTTTACTTTTTGAACATCTAAACTTGATACATTTAAAACATCATTTACTACAAAATCTAATTCTCTGACTCTATTATTTATTAGTTTTAATTTTTCTTTTATTGTATCTATATCATCTTCATCTTTTATACTTTTACATAAATTACTTAAATTCATTAATGGACTTCTAACTTCTTGTGTCATTTCAAATAAGAAGTTGGATTTATCTACATAAGTTTGTTCTACTAACTCTTTATTTTTATATATTTCACTTAACATTTTTATATCTGGATTTTCTATTGTAAAATACATTAAAGTAGTTACAACAGAATTAGATAATAACAATAAAGTTATTTCCGGATACATTTTTTGAACTATTAATGATACAAAAGTAAGTAATATGAATACTAATAAAGGTAAATAAACTTTAGATTTTATTTTTTTTATTCTTATAAACATACAAACCATCATAAAAATCATAAATATAAATGCAAATACATATCCTAAATTTACACTAGGTCCATAAGAATACGCAATAGAATCTTCAAAACGTACACTTGTAGGTAATAAAAATATAATGAAGCAAACTAATATAAAGGCTAAGACTAATTTTTTAACTATTTTAAAAAAGTTAGAAAATGATACATTATATACATATAGCATTAAACAAAAAGTATACGTCAAATAATATATTAAGTATATTTTAGAAATAAAAACATTCAATATATTTTCTGTTCCAAACATTTTAAAAGATACAAAACCTCCAACATCTAATATTATACCTATTATATTTGTTATTACTAAGATTGTAAAAATTTTATTATCTACATTTTTTAATCTACTTTTTGAAAAATAGAAAGATGCTATTATTGTTATAAAAGCTAAACATGAAATTGAAAAACAAATACTAATCATAAATTATCACCATAAAAAAATAATATCATAATATTATTTTTTTGTAAAACATATCTCTCTAATTATTAGACATTTTTTTGGTTTTGATAAACTTTTATATTGATTCATTATTATTTAATATCAAAAGTCAATTTTTTTGTTAACACTTTTTCATTTTTCATCAAATCAATGTTTGATTCTTTTTTTATTCTCTGATTATCTATTTTACCACCTAAATTTATTGGTAAAGTATTAACAATAACATAATCATATGGAACAGATGTTTCTTCTAAATTTTTATAACAAATTTCATTTATTTCAGATAGTATTTGTTCATTTGTTTTACCTTTTGTACTTGTTTGATCTAATTCAATAAAAGCGATTGGAACACACTGTTCTTTTGGATGCTCAAATCCAATAACTGTAGCATTTTTTACATAAGGAATTGAATCAATAAATTCAGCTATTTTTTGAGGATGTACATTAAATCCAGTTCTCATAAAAATATTTTTTATTCTATCAACATGGAAAATATGTCCATCTTCATCCATATATACAATATCTTTTGTATGAATCCATCTTTTACCATCGTTATGTACTAATATTACTTTATCTGTTTCTTCTTTATTATTTAAATATTCTTTCATAACAGTAGGTCCAGTAATACATAACTCTCCTAATTCATTATACTTTAAAGGTTCATCTGTACCAGGTTTAAAAATTCCTACTGTTTCATATGGCATTGGAATTCCAATACTACCAAATTTGTAAGCACCATGAATTGAATATGTTCCTTGTGCAACATTTTCAGAAAGACCATAACCTTGTCTAACTACTAAATTATCATTGTTTCCATTTTCAACATAGCCAGTAGATACTTTATTTAATGAACTTTCAATATCAGCAGGTAAAGACGCTCCACCTGATATATAATTTTTATGTTTAGGTATTTTATCGTTTTTAAATAAATCACTGTTTTTTAAATTTATATAATGTACAGGTCCACCTGGAAAATTATCCGGCTTTAAAGTATTTAAAACATCAGGTGTATTTGTAGTAATTAACTCTGGAATTAAATATACATATTTATTATCTACAACTTGATAATGTAACATTGAAATTCCATAACCAATTGATGGTAATAATGCATCCAAGAAAGTTTTACCTTCAAAAGCTTTACCATTTTTATATGCTAGAGCAGCTGCATTTATGTTTCTATCTGTTAAACATACACCTTTAGATGTTCCTGTTGTTCCACTTGTTCCTATAATAGCAGCTATATGATTATCTTCATAAAAAGGGTTTATATTTTCTTTTTTTAATTCACTATATTTTTGATATTCATCCCAAGTAATTATTTTCTTATTATCAAGTGTTACTCTATCTGCTTTTTTGTGTAAAATAATATCTTTTAATTTATTAAGAGATCTTATACTATTTGGTAATGATTCAGTTCCATTTAAATAAATAATATTTTCCAAGTTACAATCTTTTAAAACCGCAGCATATTTTTCATAAAAAGCGCTAAAAATAACAATATTTTTAATATCATTTTCTTCAATTATTTGTTTCAATTGATTAGCTGGTAATAAAGGTGATATAGGATAAGATATAGCGCCTAAAATACTATTTGAATATATTAATGTTCTCGCTTCTGGTACATTAGGTAGTACTATAGGCATGATATCATTCTTACCTATACCTAAAATACTAGAAGATTTAGCATTGATATTAATTTTTTTAAAGAAATTTTCATATGATATTTTTATACCTTTTGTAAAATTATTCATACTACTTCTCAAATCAATTGCAGTTTCTTTCATATTTTCTTTGTTGCTTTCATATGCCAGTTCATAAATTGACATATTAGGAATATCTTTTATATCAAACTTCAAATCCTTATAGTACTTCATCCAAGGCTTATCGATATGAGGATACCCTGTCAAATTTTCTTTTTCCATATTTTCTCCATTCTATACCCCAATAGTTTATTCTTTATATAAATAATAACATAAAAATTAAAAATTAAAAAGAAAATATGTAAACAAATACTAAAAATAAGGTATTTATATACATTTTTTAATTTTTATATAAAATAAATGTAAATTTCAAAAAAATAAGACAAAAAAAATAGTACTTTAGTACCATTTTAACAACATATTTTATATTTATTTTATTATATTTGTGTTTCAATTTTTAAGAAAACAAAAAGCACAAGAGAAATTGAAAATAATTAGAATCTCTAAAAAATAGTAATTGTCGACACATATTTTAAAAGATGATTTAATTACATTCATTCTCAATCTTTCTCAAGTGCAATTTGATTATAGCATTTTTTTTAATAAATTTAAAGTAGTTTTGAATATTTTTTTTATAATTATATTAATTTATTAAAAATTTAACATATTATTAACAAAATAACAAAAAATATATGTTATAATTATTCATAGGTGGTTTTATGAATACTAATAGAAAAGACGTTAATGATTATTTTAAATATTTAAAATTATATTATAGAAATCTTGCCAAAAAAAAGAAAAAAGAATATGAAGAAAAAAAGAAAAAAAAAGAGGAAATAAATAGAATTAGAAGAAAAAAAGAAGAAGAATTTTATGCAACAAAAAAATTATTAGAAAAAAATATTAAAAAGAAAAATAGAAGAAAAGTTAAAGTTGCAATTAAATTGCACATTAATCCAGAAAAGAAAGATAAAGATGATTTAAAAAAAGCTAATGTTACTGAAGAAATAATGCCTAAAAAAGAAAGTTCTACTTCAATTAAAACCGTAAATAAAAAAGAGGAAAAGCAAGATGAATTTGAAGATTTAAAAAAAGAAATTGACAATGTAATTAAAAAAGGAGAAAAGAAAGAAAAATCCAAAGATAGTGATAATAAAAAAATAGAACCTAAAAAAGAAGAAAAAAATAAAGATGAGAAAGATCTAGAAAATCAAAAAAAAGAAGAAGCAAAAAAAAATATTAAAGTCGCTATTGACGAAAAAAAATTAGACAACAATGAAAAACCAAAAGATTTAAAAGAAGAAAATAAAGAGCTTAAAATTGAAGATAAAAATAAACAAGATTTAAATCAACCAAATAAAAAGGAACTTGACAAAAAAGAACTTGACAAAAAAGAACTTGACAAAAAAGAACCTGACAAAAAAGAACCTGACAAAAAAGAACCTGACAAAAAAGAACCTGACAAAAAAGAACCTGACAAAAAAGAGCCTGATGAAAAAGAACTTGATGAAAAAGAACCTGATGAAAAAGAACTTGATGAAAAAGAACTTGATGAAAAAGAACTTGATGAAAAAGAACTTGATGAAAAGGAACCTAACAAAAAAGAACCTGATGAAAAAGAACCTGATGAAAAAGAACCAAGTAAAGAAGATATTATTGAAAAAGAATTAGAAATAGGAAGACAAGATTTTATTGAAACATTATCAAAAAAAATTAAAGACGATAAATCTTCTTTAAGGGAATTAGAATTAGAAAACCATAGAATTCATAAAGAATTAGAAAATACAAGTGACATTGAAGAAATAAACAAATTAATGAATCGATTAGAGCAAAATATGGAAAATATTAATGGCATAATTGGCAGAATAAATAATATTGAAAATGAAAATATTATGAATGAAGTTTTTGCAATGTCAAAAAATAAACCTAAGGAACTTGATACTTATATCGATTATTTAAAAAAAGATAAATCACTATATAAAAAAGAAATATTTAATAACATAAATGGACAAATAAATTATAAAAACGACATAAATGAAATAAAGAAAAATACAGAATATCAAAAACAAGAAATAATAGAAAAACAAGAGTTAGTAAATGACAAAACAGATACTAAAGAACAAGAAGAAAAAGATTTAGAGAATTTTAAGAAAAAAAGATTTGAATTTGAAAATAAAATATTAAAATTTCAAATTTCTATAGGTAACTTAGATAGTAAAATAAAAAATATTGCTGCTGAAGAAAAAATAAGTAAAAAATTTTTCTTAGGCGATATGGAAATAAAAAATAAATTACAACTTACTACTCTAGCAATGAAAATGATTAACAATCCTAATAATAATTTATCATTACCAGAACTTTATAAAAAACTACAAAGTCAATTAACTGTAAAAACAGTATCTAAATTTGTTCCTAGTGGCGATTATAAAAGTGCGTTATTAAACGAAAAAAATAATTTATTCAATACTAAGGGAGATTTAAATAAAACTTTAGAAGAAATTAGAATTCTAAAAACAGAATATAAAAATGAGTTTCAAAACTATTATAATTCTAGTGAATATTTTAAATTCTTAGCTGATATTGAAAAGGTAGAATTTAAATTAAATTCCCAAAAAGAAAAGGCAAATTTACTAGATAGTCAAATTGATAAAAGTATTATAGAAAATGAAAAAAGGGTTGAAGAAATAAATAAGTTGAATGATCCAAATTTAGAGAATGACAACGAAAAAAATAAAAATAACAATAAAAAAAATAAAAAACAAGAAAATAATAATCAGCCTAGACAACAAGTACAACAACAAACACAATTTCAATCATATCCATTTCCTTATCCATACCCTTATCAATACAATAGCTTTGAAGAACAAGAGTTAGAAGAACCTAGAAGAGGTAGATCTAGATAGATTTACTTCTTTTTATATATTAATTTAAATCCAATCTTGCAAAAATTAAGAATAATACATTTATGATAACTATAGATTTAACTAATTTTGATAAAATAGCAAATATTAATAATAAAGAAGTGAGAATTTCTAAAGAAAATGACATAAAAAAAATTAAAAATATTTAAAAAAATAACAGAATTAAACAAGTTAATCAAAATGTTGCGTATTTAAATAAAACATTTAAAAAGATAGTAAAAAATATACTATCTTTTTTCTATTAATAAATTGCTTAATTTTGTTATATATCCTGCTCCTAAAGTTAATATTAAGTCATCTTTTTGAACTCGTTCACTTAAATATTTTAATATTTCATTATAATCACTTATATATATAGCTTCTTTATTAATTTTTTTTAACTCTTCTATTATAGTATTTGGACTGACGCCAAAAGTGTTTTTCTCTCTTGCTGCATATATATCAGTAATTATTATATTATCAAAATTAACTAATGCTTTAGCAAAATCAGACGCATGATTATATACTCTAGAAAAAGTATGAGGCTCAAATATTACCCAAGATTTATTAAATATTTTATTTTGTATTGAATTACTTACAGCATTAACTTCAGTTGGATGATGACCATAATCATCATAAACTTTAGCTTCATTAAATATGCCCTTAAATTCAAATCTTCTAGCAGCTCCAGTAAAATCTTTCAATCCTTTTTTTATACTTTCTAAATCTAGATTATAAAATAAACATAAACTTATACAAGCAAGACTATTTAAAACATTATGTATTCCCAATACATTTAATTCTATTTTATCAACAAATTTATCTTTATTATATAAATCATATGAAGGATAACCCATATCATTAAATTTTATATTTTGAGCATTGTAATCTAAGTCTTTATTAAAACCAAATTTTAATACCTCGGCTTTAGTACAATTAGATAAAAAATTAGAATTAGTATCTTCGCCATTTATAACTAATACTCCATCTTTAGGTAAATGACTTACATATTCCTTAAATGATTTTTTTATATTATCTAAATTTTTAAAATAATCTAAATGATCATTATCTATATTAAGTACTATTGCACTCTTCTGCTTAAAATTTAAAAAACTATCACAATATTCACAAGCTTCTATAATAAAAGTATCACTTTTCCCTACTCTATAATTTCCGTTTATATTTTTAAGTTCACTTCCTACTTGAATAGTAGGATCAGTATTAGCATTTAGAAAACACAAAGATACCATCGATGTTGTTGTAGTTTTTCCATGAGTTCCTGCAATACCTATAGTATTATCAAAAAGTTTGGTTAATTCTCCTAAGAATTCTCCTCTTTCTAAAGTTTTTATATTTAATTCTCTTGCATGCATTAATTCTGGGTTATCACTTTTTATAGCGGCTGTATATACTACCAAATCAATGTCACTACTTATATTTTCATATATTTGGCCAATATTTACTTTTATTCCAGAATGTTCCAATAATTCTGTAGAATTAGAACTTTCCCTATCGCTTCCAGAAACATTAAAATTCCACGACTTAAGTATATGTGCAAGACCACTCATGCTTACTCCACCAATACCAATCATATAAATATTATTATAATTTTTTAAATTAAACATATTATCACCTATTTAAATTCTATCATAATAAAATTATTATAAAAATATTAATTTTATCACAAATAAGATTTTTATTATTCTACAGCTGTATTTCATCTAGATAATTATATTCCTTTTTTAGAATATTAATAATTTATTTATGTATTACTTACTTATAGAGTCATATTCTAGCATAAGCTAAATTATTTTGTCAAATATATGAATAAAAGATTAAATTATGTTAAAACTATTTTTAGGAGGAAAAATTATGTTAATTATAGTTGGGTCAAGAAGAGATGGTAATAGCTTAAAACTTGCTAATAAAATTAAAGAAGCTTTTGATAAAGAAAGAATTAATACTGAAATAATTGTTCCTGGAAATCAAAAAATTCACATATGTACTGGATGTATGGATTGTGATAAAGATGGAATATGTGGATTTACAGATGACATGAAAAATAATATAGAAAAAGTAAAGAATAATAATGATTTAGTTTTTATTACGCCCACTAGATGGAATATACTAAGTGGTGATATAAAAATTTTTATGGATAGATTAAATCCATTATTTTCAAGACGAGGATTAAAGGGAAAAAATATGATTGCTGTTTCTATAGGTGCTAAAAGTGATGATTTATATAGCACTGAAGCTGCTTTAACGAGTTTAATAAGTTTTGCCGAAAGTTCTGGAATGAATGTAATTTTGGATAAGAAATTCAACAATTGTTTAGGAAGTGATGATATTTTAAGCCATGAAGATGAAATTAATTCCTTTATCTCTGAATTAAAAAATAAAATAAATTGTTAAAAAGAGTACTTTTGTACTCTTTTAAAATGGTAATTTCATATTTCCACTACTTACTTGTTTCATCATAGCTTTCATTTGCTCAAATTGCTTTAATAACCTATTAATTTCTTCGACACTTCTTCCTGAACCTTTACTTATTCTTAACTTTCTTGAATTTTTTAGAACATCTGGATGTCTTCTTTCATATGGTGTCATTGAAAGAATTATTGCTTCAATATGAGCAAAATCTTTTGGATTAATATTTATATTATTTAAACCCATTTTTCTAGCTCCTGGCAACATTTTTAATATGTTCTCTAAAGGGCCTAGTTTTTTTATTTGTTTTAAATTAGTGAGAAAATCTTCTAAATCGTAATTACCTTTTTTCATTTTTTTAGCTAAATTTTCTGCTTCACTTTCATCAATTACGCCTTCAACTTTTTCAGCTATTGATAAAATGTCTCCCATATCTAGAATTCTCTCAGCCATTCTTTCAGGATAGAATTCTGTCAATCCATCCATCTTTTCACTATTACCTAAAAATTTTATTGGAATATTTGTTAAATGTCTAACGGATAAAGCAACCCCACCTTTTGTATTACCATCCATTTTCGTTAATATTGCCCCCGTAAGTGGTAATTTATCGTTAAAACCTTTTATTACATTAATTGCATCTTGTCCCATCATAGCATCAATTACTAGTAATACTTCATCAGGTTTCGCAAACATATTAATATCTACTAACTCATTCATTAAATTTTCATCTATGTGTAATCTTCCAGCTGTATCTATAATAATAGTATCAAAATTATTTGATTTAGCATATTCTAAAGCTTCTTTAACTATATCCAAAGGATTTTTATTTCCTTTTTCAAACACCTCTATATTTAATGATTTTCCAATAGATAACAATTGATCTATAGCAGCAGGTCTATATACGTCACATGCTACTAGCAATGGATTTTTTTTATGTTTCTTTCTCAACATATTAGCAAGTTTTCCAACTGTAGTTGTTTTACCACTACCTTGCAAACCTACTAACATCATAATTGTAGGTTTTTTTTCTATATTTAAGCCTATATATTCTTTACCTAACAAATCAATTAATTCATCTTTAACTAGTTTAATAAATAATTCATCAGGTTTTAAATTTTTTTCTACTTCCATTCCTAATGCTTTTTCTTTTACATTTCTAACAAACTCTTTTACTACTTCATAATTAACATCTGCTTCTAAAAGAGCCATTCTAATCTCGCGCATGGCTTCACTGATATTTTCCTCAGTAATACGTCCCATACCTCTAATATTCTTTATAGCATTAGAAATTCTATCTCCCATGTATTCAAACATTTTTATCACCTAAAAATAATTATACTAAAAAATAGCAAAGTTTCATAGTATTTTAAAAAAAATAGTTAAGCAATATTAACTATTTTAATGTCATAATTTCCATTAGGACTTTCAACACTTATTATATCTCCTACTTTTTTATTCATTATAGCTTTTCCAATAGGAGATTCATTTGATATTTTATTTTCAAATGGATCAGCTTCCATAGAACCAACTATTGAATAAACCTCCTCTTCATTATCATCAATATATTCAACAGTGACAACTGTTCCAACTGTAACTTTATCACCTTTTGCTTTTTCTATTATTTTTGCATGTTCAAGCATATATTCCAACTCTTGAATTCTAGCTTCTATTTTAGCTTGTTCATCTCTTGCAGCATCATAATCAGCATTTTCTGATAAATCGCCTTGAGCACGAGCTTCTTTTATAGCTTCTATTATTCTTGGTCTATCATTTGTTTTTAAATTATTCAATTCAGTTTCAAGTTCTAAAAAACCTTCACTTGTAAGTAAAAATTCTTTTTTTTGTTTCATCATTAATCACCTTTCAATTCATAAATAATTTAACAGTCATAAGAATACTACAAAACTTACTAAATGTCAAATATTTTTAGTCGCATCATATCATAGGGTTTTAATTCTTTATCTACCCTTATTTTAAGTATCATTTTAGGATGATTAGCAATATTTATAAGATTATTTGAATCATCAAAAATTTCTTCTATTTTATAATTAAAAGTGTCTGTATTTGGACCAAAAAATTGAACTTCTGTTCCAACCTCAAAGTAATTTCTCTCTTCTATAATTGCAAATCCATCTTTATAATCTAATACTAGTCCTAAAAAATCTTGATTGCTTATTTCAGTTCTTCCTAAATAATATTGTTCATTTACACCTGGTAAAGATGTAAAAAATTGTGGTGCAGATTCCCTATTAGCGCATCTATTTAATATATTAATACAATATTTAATATATGCATCAGTTAAAGTATTATTTACTATTTTATCAACTAATCTTCTATATATTAAAATAACAGTAGCAATATAATATATACTGCGCATTCTTCCTTCTATTTTAAAAGAATTTATTCCAACTTCTATCATATCTTTTATATAAGTTACCATATTTAAATCTTTTGGAGTCATACTAAAAGGTATATTAGTTATTTTTTCACCTTTTAAATCTAAATAATCAAATTCCCATCTACAAACTTGTGCACATCCTCCACGATTTGAATCTCTATTAGTACAATAATTTGATAATACACAACGCCCACTAATACTAGTACACATTGCCCCATGTATAAAAGCTTCTAAATCAAGATTAGTATATTCTTTAATTTTTTTTATATCGTCCTTACTACACTCTCTTGCTAAAACTAATCTTTTAACTCCTAAGTTTTTATAAAATAATGCTGTTTCATAATTTGTTATACTAGCTTGAGTACTTACATGTAATTCCAAATTTATATTTTTTTCTTTAACTAAGTTCATTATACTTATATCACTTACAATAATTCCATCGACTTCAATACTTTCCAAATACTTTAAATATTCTAATATATCTTTAAATTCTTCATTGTGAAATACAATATTAACAGTAACATAAACTTTCTTTTTTAACTTATGAGCATATATAGCAGCTTCTTTTATCTCTTCATTAGTAAAATTAACAGCATTAGCCCTTAAAGAATAATTCTTACCTCCAATATATACTGCATCCGCACCATAAAGTAAAGATATCTTCAAACGTTCTAAATCTCCTGCAGGACTCAATATTTCTATCATTTGATATCACCTATCTTATATATAGTTTTTTTATTCATAAAACCATCATCAAAACTAGAATTATCTAATTTTATTAATTCGTTATAATCCAAATCAGTATCTATTAAATAATATAAAATATTATCTTTATTAAAATTTTCTATATATGGTATTATATTGTAATATTTATTATTAAAAAAGATAGTTCCATATTCTGTTTCTTTAACTAAAAATGATTGTTTACTTACTCCTTCATTTAAAATTATTTTATTTCTTTTATCTAAATTAAATTTAGTATTAAAATTACTCAATAATTTTCTTCTAGAGTACATAATATTATTTAACCCAAAAACATTTAAAATCAACGGTTTATTAGCATTATCTAATATATATTTAACTTCTTCTTTAGTTAATTCATTACTAATTGTAGTACTATATACTAAACTAGTCCAAAAATTAATTATATTTATACTAGTTAAAAAATGATTGCTATTCATAATTAAATTAACATTAGTATCTTTAAATATATTATATATTGCTATATCTTCAAAGAAAATATATTTAAATTTAGAAAACTTATCTTTTAATTTTTTTATATTTTCTATATCAAAAGTATTAAAAATCCTATTCATAGATATAAAAATATTATATGTTTTATTTAATTCTAATAACTCATCTAAATTAAATGCATTATATCCTATACTAAAATCTTCAACTGCAAAAAGAAAATTGTTGATACCAATTTTCTCATATTTTTCTAAATCTCTTTTATTATTTATTCTAATCAATATTGACTCTTTGTTCATTTCTTTTAAAGCTTACTGATAAGCCATCTCCAATATCATAGAATTTAGTAATATATTCTTTATTTGTTTTTAAATATTCAATATATTTTTCTATTTTGTTTACTATTCCCATTACATTTTTTGATTTTACTAAATCTTTATTTTTAACTAAACCATGAAATTTTAAATTATCAGTAATTATTACTCCACCTTTATTTAAATAATTTGAAAACTTTTCAAAATATTTAATATATTGTCCTTTAGCTGCATCTATAAATATAACATCATATTTACAACCTGCTAAATTAACATCTAAAGCATCGTTATATACTACTTCTATTCTTTTGTCTAATCCACTTTTATTAACATTTTTTACAGCTTCCCTATATCTTTTTTCATCTTTCTCTATAGTTGTTATTTCACAAAAACTATTAGCATTAGCCATTAAAATAGCGGAATAACCTATAGCTGTACCTATTTCAAGAATAGTTTTTACTTTATTCAATTTAATATATTTCATTATAAATTTTATAGAGTCTAGCTCTATTATAGGAACGTTATTTTGACTAGCATAATGTTCCATCTCTAAAATTAAGTCTTTCATTAATGTCACTACTTTCTAATATTCATACCAATTATCTTCACTTTTAAGTGTTGCAATTACTTTATTATGCTCTTCATAAGTTTTGCTAAAATAAGTTTTTTTATGTTTATCAGCTACAAAATACAAGTAATCGTTCTCATTTGGTTCAATTGACGCTGAAATACTTGATAAACCAGCATTGCATATTGGTCCAACAGGTAATCCTTTAACACAATCTCCCCTAGTATTATATCCATTACAACTATTTAAATCACTATTAGTTAAATCTTTAGAAAAATCTTTATTAACTGCATAATATGTTGTCACGTCACTTCCTAGAGACATACCTTGATTAAGCCTGTTATAAAAAACTCCTGCAACATCTTTTCGATCACTACTATTTACACCCTCTAATTCAACTATACTAGCTAAAGTTAAATACTCATGTACATTATACTTTCCTAGTTCAATATCCTCTTTGTAATCTTCCAATTTTATCTCTAAATTATCAAAAAATTTATTAAATATGTCATCTAAAGTACTATTCTTTTTAAATTCATAAGTATCTGGATAAAAGTATCCCTCTAATGGCATATATATTTCTTCATTAAGAATATTATCTGTTATAAACCAATATTTATCTATTAATGTTTTTAAATAATCTTTATCTTTTAATTTAGCAGTAATTTCTTCTTCAGAATAAGGAAAATTTTCACTTATTGTTTTTATATATAGATTTAATCTTTTACCTTCAACAAAAGTTAATGTAATAGTTTCATTCTCTATATTTTTTTGATCTGCTATATTATTTATTATTTCTTGAGTACTCATATCTTTACTAAGTTTATAAGTACCAGCATATAAATCTTTATTATCAATTTTTAATAAAATTTTACCATAAAAAGAACTTCTTATTAATCCTTCTTTTTCAAGATGCTCTATTATAGTATTTTTACTCCAACCTTCTTTTACAACAAAAGATATCAAAGTTGTATCTTTTTTATCTACAGGAGATAATTTATGAATTGCAATAATCGTTGAGCTTACAATTGCAATTAATATAACTAAAATTGAAATAATTATTAATTTTTTTAACTTCATTTATCTACTTCCTTATTATTTATACTCGACAATATTTGCTCTATTATTTTCCATTCTTTTTCGCTTTCAATTGCACCAAGAACCCCATCATTTAAATCTTTACTATAAGTATTAGCATAAACTTTTAAATTACCATTTTCATCAAAAGTATTATCGGTAAATACTATGTAGTTTTTATTTGTTTCATCACTTTCAAAAGTAAATAATATATCACATTCTATTTCTTTATTTTCTTGATTTTTAATTATGATTTTTCCACCATTTAAATTCATAATTATTTTCCTTTCGATTTTAAATATGTATCTAAAATTATACTTGCAGCATAAGCATCAATTATTTTTTTTCTCTTTTGCCTAGATGTATCATTGTTTATTAAAAAATCTTCAGCTTCTTTTGTACTTAATCTCTCATCGACTAAATGAATTGGCAAATCTATTTTTTCTTCTAATTTTTCTTTAAACAAAAACGTTCTGTCGGCTGCAAAACCTAAACTATTATTCATGTTTTTGGGCAATCCTAAAACCAACTCATCTATTTCTTCATTTTTTATTATATTTATCAATTCAACTATTAATTCATTTATATCATTATATCTTAATACTTTATAAGGACTTGATATAATGCCCAATTTATCAGTAGTTGCAAGTCCCAAAGTTTTTGTTCCTAAATCTAAACCTAAATATTTCATACTTGTGCTCTCATAAAATAATTTAAAAGTGCTTCCAAAATTTGTTCTCTATCTAAACTTGTAATTTTATTTCGCGCATTTTCAAAGCTACTAATATATCCAGGATCGCCAGTAATTAAATAACCAATTATTTGACTTGTTGGATTATATCCTCTAGTTTCTAAACTTTTATAAACTTCTACTAAAATAGTATTCATTAAACTAGATTCTATTTCTTCCTCTGATTCATATAAACTTGTTTTATCCATAATTAACACTCCTAGACACTATTATTTTATCAAAAAAAAGAGAACTATTCAATGACTATTTAAAAAACATTATATTGCCATTAATTCATTCTCTTTTGTCTTAGTAATATCTTCAACTTTTTTATTATATTTATTAATTAAATCTTGTATATCTTCTATTAAAGCTTTTTCTTCATCTTCAGGATATTCATTCTTTTTTATTTGATTATTTGCATCTTGTCTTATATTTCTTAAAGCAATCTTAGCTTCTTCAGCCATATTTTTAGCCTGTTTAACATAATCTCTTCTAGTTTCTTCTGTCATTGGAGGCATAGTTAATATAATACTTTCTCCATTATTAACAGGATTAATTCCAATATTAGCTTCATTTATAGCTTTTTCTATAGCTTTAATATTACCCCTATCAAAAGGTTTAACAAATAATTGTTTACCATCATGGACTGTAATATTTGCAAGTGCATTAATTGGAGTAGAAACGCCATAGCATTCTGCTTCTATTCCATTTAACATTGCCGGATTCGCACGTCCTGCCCTAATATTTACTAATCTATTTTCAAAATTTTCAATTGATGTAATCATTTTTAATTCTGTTTCTTCAACTATATCCATAAAATCTCCTCTATAAGAATATTATATATATTATTTTATTTTTTTACAAGAGCTATTAACGATAATATAAAGGTAACAACTAATGAAGCTTCTAATATAATTGCAGTAGAAATAAACCCTAATCTATCAAGTTTTGTAAGATTTTCATCTAATATATTAGCATTTCCATTTTTATAGGAAAGTTTTTTTATATTTTCTTTTGAATACATTGCTCCTTTATCTATAGTATTTCTTATAAAATCATTATATTTTGTCATAATAGCTTTTATATTTTCATTAATATACCCATTTATAGTAGCATAATTTTCATATTTATCAAATAACTGTTGCATTTCGGGAGAATTAATGTAACCATTTATATTATTATTTATACATGTTTTTATAAATGATTCTAAATAGTTAATTTGATTTTCAGTAACAAACATCCCCATACTAATAGCTTCTATAATAGAATCAATTAATTCTAAATTAAATTCCATCTACTATCACCTATTGTAAATTATAGTATAAGTAGACTTTTTTTTCAAATAAAAAGTATCAAAATTTGATACTTATTCAAAATCATTATTTAACTTAGGCATTTCTATTTTTTGACTTAAAAACATATTAACTATCAATATCATTAAATTAATTATTATCCATATCATAAATGTTATTCCAGTTAATTGAAATATAGATAGTAATAAATTATTTTCATATATAGATGTCAAATTATTTAAGTTAATATCAATACCATTTAAAGCAACTAAATTAAATATAAATAGTGCCTCTATTATAAAACCTACCCAAATATTTATATTTTTAATTAATTTATTTCCTTTTTTTATTGATACAAATTGGATTAAAATAGTTATTAATATAAATGTTGTATATTCAATAATAGATGGAAAATAAGATAATCTAAATATATTAGCTACATAAACATCCAATATGTTTAAAAATGGTTTATAATAGCTAAATAAAACATATATTAAAGTTAATACAATTACAACTATATATAATTGTTTAGTCCCTTTTTTATTATTTCCATAAATTAAATCCATTATAACAAATCCAATTAATAAAATTACTAATACTATTAATGAATTTTTTTTAAGAAAATTAAACAATAATTTCACTTTATCAAAAATAGATATATCAACCATTTTAAACACCCCTTTTATTCTTTATTTATTAGTTCACTTATATATATAGTTTGTGTTGTTTTATCATTTTTAGTACAAGTAATCAATGTAAGTGTAGATTTATCTTTATGTCTTTTTATCTCAGCCTTACCAGTCTTATTAACTGTATATATATTAACTATTTTATATGTATATAATGTATTATTATATTCAATATATACAAAATCCCCTTTGTTTAATTTATATAAATCTTTAAAATATGATACTGAAGTATTACCTGAATGAGCAGCAATTATAACATTCCCATTTTCTTTATCAGGATAATCAGAAGTAGACAATATTTGTATATTTCTACTTACAGTATTATATTTGCTAGAAATTTCTGTAAATCCTTTTTTAAAATTTATTTTAGGAATATTTAAATATCCTATATAACTATAGCTATCTAAATATTCTTCCTTAGTATCTTCAACCTCTACATCCCCATTATTCTCTTCACTTGTAGCAAATTCCAATTCTTCAATTGGAGCTACATCTACTATTTCATTATAATATAGTTCATTCATATAATCATATACTTCTATTTTTTTACTTTTAAAATATTCAGAAGCAAAAATCAATATTCCTATAAACAATACTATAAAACTAACAATTATTTTTTGATTTCTTGACATTTCTTATTACTAAATATAAACCAGCACTTAAAACTATAGCACCAAGAATATATTTTAAAGTTGAAGATAAATTAGTTATAGGTACATCAACAACTGTAGAATCGCAATCATCACAACCATTGACATCAACACTTACATTTGTATTTGTATCAACACTTGTTTCGATGTCAACTGAGAAATCTCCATAATCATAATGTTCATTGAAGACATTATCATTGCTTCCATTATTTTGATTGCTTGAATTATCATCATAGTCATTATCATTATTATCTGGATAATAATCATTATCATCTGGGTAATAATCGTTATCATTTGGATAATAATCATTATCGCTACTTGAATTATTTTTAATAACATTTATATAACTTACAGTTTTACCATTTACTTCTATTTTTCCATTTGAAGTTATATTAAAGTATATTTTATCAATAGTCTTATTGCTATCAATAATATAATAACTTCCCTCAGCTAAATTTAAATAATAATTTGCATTAGTACTAGAATAAGATTTAATTAAAATTCCATAAGTACTATAAACTTTTATATAATCACTACTATTATTTATATTATTGTAAATTCTAACTCTAGTTAATTCGTCTGAATAATCATTATCGTCATCTGGATAATAATCATTATCATCATATTCTGATCCTTCAATAGTTAATAATTGTAATGATGTATTATTATTCTTTACAGTAAATACTTTTTTTTGTGGTAAATTATATCTACTATAATTAGGTATTACCAATGTGTATGTTCCTGGAATTAATACACCATTTAAACTCGTATATGTACTTGTTGTAGTATAAGAGTTTACTAAATTACTACAAGTACTTTCACTACAATCACCACTATAAATATTAAATCTTAATCCACTAATATATTTACCATTATAGTCAACAATTTTAATTCTTACTTTTGTATCTGCAACGTTACTTATCATTACTGGTAAGCTGGCTTCAATATTACTATTAGTTGTACTGTAAACTCTGCCATAAATTGCATAGTCATAACCATTATTATAAATAACAGTTGTATATTGATAAGAACTTCCTGTAATAGATACTTCAAAATCATCTCTTGTGAAAGATTCTAAACTACTTTCAGGAATTCTAATTTGAAATGAACCTTCACCATCAGCAACTAAAGTATTATTAGTAACTGTAGTACTCTTTGGCGCATTGTAGAATTTTACTGAAGGTTTGCTTCTTAAATCATAAGTAGTAACATCTATAATATTTGAATAATAATAATCCCCTTCTTTAGAAAAAGTTATAGTTTTGTCTTCAAATACAATAGAACTAGCATAAGATGAATATTTTTTTGCATCATTTACTAATTTGTAAATATAATAGCAAACTGTATCTGTATTAGCATTATTAATTATGTAATTTTTTAATGTATTACTTATATTTGCATCAGAATTAGTTAAATAATCTTGATACCACAATACAGCAGCTTGTGCAATATAATAATTTTTAGTAGAGCTACTTGTAACTTTACTATTATTTATTATATAAGTAAATCCCGCATCAGCTTCAACTGGATTACTTAAAGTTGTTTTCGAACCAAAATAAGTTCCTTGACTCAAAGCATATAAATCATAACTTGATGCCTTATTATAACTAATTTCAAGTCCATTGACATATTCATAAGTAGTACCTGTTTTGCTTGCTGATATACTACTTGAATAACTTGCAGCATTTACACTAGCTGTGAAGCCTAATAAACATATTAAGCTCAATAAAATCTTGGAAAATTTCTTCATTCCTAAACCACTCCCTCTTTTTCGATTTGGCTTCTATTATACACACTTTTTAAAAAAATGCAAGTTTTTTTTAATTTTTAATAAAATCTAACCAAATATCCAATATTTTATTACAATTTAATAATATCTCATAATAAATTTATTTGCAAATAAAAAGAAGCTTTTTTAAGCCTCTTTAACTTCAACTATTTCTGATTTTTCTTTAGAATCTTCTTCTAAACTTAAAAATTGATTTTCTAATACTTCACTAGGTTCATCATCCATTAATCCTTTTTCAAGTTCTATTGTTATATCGCTATATTGTTTAGCACCTGTTCCTGCTGGAATAAGTTTACCAATAATAACATTTTCTTTTAAACCAGTTAAGAAGTCAACTTTTCCTTTTATTGCAGCATCAGTTAAAACTCTCGTAGTTTCTTGGAATGAAGCTGCTGATAAGAATGAATCAGTTTCTAGAGATGATTTAGTAATACCTAGCATTATTGGCCTACCTGTAGCAGGTATTCCACCATTTAAAAGTACTTGTTTATTTCTTTCTGTAAATTCTCTAATACTTACTGTTAAGCCAGCAACTAAATCAGTATCTCCCTCATCAACCACTCTCATCTTATTAATCATACGACTAGCGATGATTTCAATATGTTTATCTGAAATATCAACACCTTGACTCTTATAAGCCTTTTGTATTTCAGTTAATATATATTCTTGTGTAGTAATAGGATCTGTTACAGCTAGCAATTCTTTTGGAGAAATTGTACCTTGAGTTAACTTATCTCCAGCAGAGACCTCATCTCCTACTTCAACGACTAATTTAGCCCCGTATGAAGTTATATGATCTCTAGCTTCTGTTTTATTTGCTATAACAATTTTCCATTTTCCATTAACATCTTCTATTAATTCAACTTTACCAGTAATTTCTGAAATTGTAGCTTTTCCTTTTGGATTTCTAGCTTCAAATAGTTCTTCAACACGAGGAAGACCTTGTGTTATATCTTCTCCACCTGCTACTCCACCAGAGTGGAATGTACGCATTGTTAATTGTGTACCAGGTTCACCTATTGATTGTGCTGCCATAATACCAACAGCTTCACCAGTTTCAACTAAATTTCCTGTAGCTAAATTACGTCCATAACATTTTTGACATACTCCATTAGGACTTTTACATGTTAATACACTTCTTATTTCTACTTCTTTAATACCTGCTGCCTCTATTTTTGCAACTAAATTTTCAGTAAGTAAAACATCTTTATCAACAATAACTTCCTTTGTTTCTTTATTAATAACTTTTTTAGCAGTAAAACGTCCCAATAATCTTTCAGCAAGTGGTTCAATAACACTTCCATCTTTATCATTTATTAAATCTTTTACAACTAATCCAGAGACACAACCACAATCCTCATCTTTAACTATTATATCTTGTGATACATCTACTAAACGACGAGTTAAATATCCAGAGTCAGCTGTACGTAAAGCCGTGTCTGTATCTCCTTTACGAGCACCATGTGTTCCTAAGAAGAATTCATTAACTGAAAGTCCGTCACGTAAACTTGATAATATTGGTATTTCTACTGATTCACCACTTGGTTTAGCCATTAATCCACGCATACCAGCCATTTGACAAAATTGATCGGCACTACCACGTGCTCCAGAATTCATCATCATAAATACTGGATTATGCATATCATTCTTAGCAATATCACTCAATTTATTTTTAACTTGATCTTTAACTCCATTCCATACAGCACAAACGCTCGTATATCTTTCTTCTTCAGTTATAAGACCACGTGAAAATTGTTTGTTAATTTTATTAACTTTATCTTGCCCTGCATCAATAAATTCTTGTTTAGACGAATCTACTATAATATCTGATAAAGAAACTGTAATACCAGCTAATGTAGAATATTTAAAACCTAAATCTTTTAATTTATCTAGCATTATTGATGTTTCAGTTGTTTTATATAATTTAAATATTTGAGCAATAATATTTTGTAATAATTTCTTATCAAATGCTTTTACTAAAGGCATTTTTGCAACTTCTTCTCTTATATTTACACCTTTATCTAAGAAATATTTTAAAGGTGTAACACCAGTAATATTTTCTTTAGTAGGTTCATTAATATAAGGGAATGTATCTGGCAATATTTCATTAAATATTAATTTACCAGCAGTTGTTACTAAATATTTATCTTGAACTTCTTCTATAAATATTCTATGTTTAAATGAAGACACAGGGACTACTATTCTAGTGTGTAATGTAATCTCTCTTCTTTCATAAGCCATTATAGCTTCATTGCTATTCTTATAAACTTTTCCTTCATTTTCTTGTCCAGCTTCTTCAATAGTAATATAATAATTACCCAAAACCATATCTTGACTAGGTGTAACAATAGGTTTACCATCCTTAGGAGATAAAATATTATTTGCACCTAACATAAGAATTCTTGCTTCAGCTTTTGCTTCTTCAGAAAGAGGAACGTGAACTGCCATTTGGTCTCCATCGAAGTCTGCATTAAATGCAGTACATACTAATGGATGTAGTCTAATAGCTTTACCTCCAACTAATTTAGGCTCAAATGCTTGAATACCTAATCTATGTAATGTTGGAGCACGATTTAACATTACTGGATGTTCTGTAATAACATCCTCAACAATATCCCATACACATTCATTTCTAGTATCTATTAATTTTTTAGCACCCTTTATATTGTGTGCAAGACCACGAGAAACCAAACCGTTTATTACATGTGGTTTAAATAATTCAAGTGCCATTTCTTTAGGAATACCACATTGATACATTTTTAAATTAGGTCCAACAACTATAACTGAACGTCCAGAATAATCTACACGTTTTCCCAATAAATTTTGACGAAAACGTCCTTGTTTTCCCTTTAACATACTAGATAAAGACTTTAACGGTCTATTTCCAGCAGCAGTTATACTTCTTCCACGTCTACCATTATCAAACAATGTATCAACAGCTTCTTGTAACATACGTTTTTCGTTTTGTACAATAATCGTAGGAGCTCCTAACTCCAATAATTTTTTCAAACGATTATTTCTATTTATAATTCTTCTATATAAATCATTTAAATCACTAGTAGCAAATCTTCCACCATCTAATTGAATCATTGGTCTTAACTCAGGTGGAATTACTGGTATTACATCCAATACCATCCATTCTGGTTTATTTCCACTTTCTTGGAATGCTACTAAACAATCTAAACGTTTTACTAATCTTATACGCTTTTGTCCAGTTGCACCATCAAGTTCTTTTCTTAAATCTTCTACTTCTTTATCTACATCGACTTGTTCTAATAATTTCTTAATGGCTTCTGCTCCCATTCCCACTTCAAAACTGTTTCCATATTTTTCATAATATGCTCTATATTCTTTGTCCGAAAGTGTTTGTTTCTTTTCTAGTGGAGCATTGCCAGGATTAATTACTACATAACTTACAAAGTATAAAACTTCTTCTAAATCTCTTGGAGACATATCAAGAACTAATCCCATTTTAGAAGGAACGCCTTTAAAGAACCAAATATGTGAACAAGGAGAAGCAAGCTCTATATGTCCCATACGTTCACGACGTACCTTTGAACGAGTTACTTCTACACCACATCTATCACATATAACATTTTTATATCTTAATCTTTTATATTTTCCACAGCTACATTCATAATCCTTAGTTGGTCCAAAAATCTTTTCACAAAATAATCCTTCTCTTTCAGGTTTAAGGGTACGATAATTTATAGTTTCTGGTTTTGTAACTTCACCATGAGACCAACTTCTAATTTTTTCAGGAGACGCAATACCTATTTTTATTCCTTTAAAATTATTTACTTCTAACATTAAATATCCTCCCCTTCTACACCATTATTTATAGCTTCTAATTCTTCATCAGTTGGCATATCTTCTTCATTTTCTTCAAATTCATCAGTTTCTGTTTCAATTGGCTCAGATGGTTCTTCTTCATCTTCCTTAGTAGGAAGTATATCCTTATTAGCTTCTATTTCATCAATAGTTATAGCCTCATCTTCATCTTCTTCTTCAAGATCAGTTATACTATGAATTTCATCATTGTTATCAATAATTGAAATATCTAATCCTAATGCTTGGAATTCTTTTATTAAAACTCTAAAGCTTTCTGGAACACCTGCTTGAGCAATATTTTTACCTTTTACTAAAGCTTCATATACTTTAACACGACCAACAACATCATCAGATTTAATAGTCAAAATTTCTTGTAATACGTGAGCAGCACCATATGCATATAATGCCCAAACTTCCATTTCACCAAAACGTTGACCACCAAATTGAGCTTTACCTCCTAAAGGTTGTTGAGTAACTAATGAATATGGTCCTGTTGAACGTGCATGTAACTTATCATCGACCATATGATGAAGTTTTATCATGTACATTACTCCAACAGCTACTCTATTTTCAAATGGCTCTCCAGTACGTCCATCATATAAAACAGTTTTACCATCTTCATCTAGTCCAGCTTCTTTCATCATTTCAGCTATATCGTCAACAGTTGCACCGTCAAATACTGGAGTTGCACAATAAACACCTAATTTCTTTGCAGCCATACCTAAATGTAATTCTAGTATTTGTCCTAAATTCATACGTGATGGAACACCTTGTGGATTTAAAATTATATCTACAGGAGTACCATCTGGTAAATATGGCATATCTTCCTCTGGCAATATAAGTGAAATAACACCTTTATTACCATGACGACCTGACATTTTATCACCAACTTGTATCTTACGTTTTTGAATTATATAAACTCTTATAACTTTTGATACGCCTGCTGGTAATTCATCACTATTTTCCTTTGTGAATACTTTTACATCATGAACTATACCGTCTGCTCCATGAGCTACACGCAAGGAAGTATCTCTAACTTCACGAGTCTTTTCGCCAAATATTGCATGTAATAACTTTTCTTCACTAGTAAGTTCTTGAACTCCTTTTGGAGTAACTTTACCTACTAAAATATCTCCTTCATGAACTTCAGTACCAATTCTTACAATACCGTTTGCATCTAAATTTTTTCTTGAATCTTCAGATACGTTAGGTATATCTCTTGTAATTTCTTCTGGTCCTAATTTAGTATCACGACAGTCAATATCGTAATGTTCTATATGTAAAGATGTATAAACATCATCTTTTACTAATCTTTCATTCAATACAACAGCATCTTCATAATTATAACCATTAAATGTCATAAATGCTATTGTCATATTTTTACCTAAAGCTAATTCTCCATTATTAGTACTAGTTCCGTCAGCAATAACTTCACCACGATGTACTTTATCTCCAATTCTAACAATTGGAGTATGATTTATACATGTTTCAGCATTACTTCTCTCATAGTTAGCTAAATAATAGACATCTTTATCTTTTGCATTTTTAACAACGATTTTTTTAGAATCAGCATATTCTACAATACCATCAGCTTTACAAACTACTGTAGAACCTGAATCTCTAGCTGCAATATATTCAACACCAGTTCCTACAAGTGGAGCTTCACTTTGTAAAAGAGGAACCGCTTGACGTTGCATGTTAGAACCCATCAACGCACGGTGTGCATCATCATGGTCTAAGAATGGGATACAACTAGTTGTAATAGATACAACTTGGCTTGGAGCAACATCTATAAAATTAACTAATTCCTTCTTTACTATTACGTTTTCTCCATTTAGACGTGCAACAACTTCTTTATCAGTTAAATAATTGTTTTCATCAATTCCAATTGTAGCTTGACTTATATAATAATCACTTTCTTCATCTGCTGTTAAGTAAACTACTTCATCTGTTACTTTACAATCAACTACTTTTCTATATGGAGTCATAATAAATCCATATTCATTAACTTTAGCATAACTTGCCAAAGATGTAATAAGACCAATATTTGCTCCTTCTGGAGATTCAATAGGACAAATTCTACCGTAGTGAGAAACATTTACGTCACGTACTTCCATACCAGCTCTATCTCTTGATAAACCTCCTGGTCCCAAGCTTGATAGACGTCTTTTATCAGTCAATTCTGCTATCGGATTAACTTGATCCATAAATTTAGATAACTGACTTGAACCAAAGAATTCTTTCATTGCAGCAGTTACTGGACGAATATTAATTAAACTTTTTGGAGTAACCGTGTCTAATTCTTGAGTAGTCATTCTTTCACGAATAACTCTTTCCATACGAACCATACCAGTTCTAAATTGATTTTGAATTAATTCTCCAACCTGTCTTACTCTACGATTTCCCAAATGATCTATTTCATCAATATTTCCAATACCATCTAATAAATTTAAATAATACGAAACAGCACCATAAATATCTGAAATAGTCAAACGTCTAGAATCTATAGATTGATCATTACCAATAATTTTTATCTTTTGTTGTTCATTATTTTTATCGTACACTAAAACTTCTTGAATTTTATTATATTCATCTAATTCTTCATTTATAGTAACTTCTTTTAAATTATATCCTTTTTCAAAAATAGGTCTAATAGTCTCCAACAATGTTTTATCAATTACAGTATCTTTTTTAACAATTACTTCTTTACCATCTTTTATGTTTTCAGCTATTTTTTGTCCTAATAAACGATCTAATACATTTAATTTTTTATTAAATTTATAACGCCCTACACGTGCTAAATCATAACGGAATTTATCAAAGAAACGTGTAATAAGTTGATTTTTAGCAGAATCTAATGTAGCAGGCTCACCAGGTCTTAATTTTTCATAAATTTCAATTAAAGCCTCATCAGTATTCTTCGTAGAATCTTTTTCTAATGTATTTTTAATAAATCTATTCTCTCCAAATACCTCTAATATTTCTTCATCACTAGATAATCCTAAAGCACGCAAAAGAGTCGTAACTGTAACTTTTCTTGTTCTATCTATTCTTACATAAATTACATCTCTCGAATCTAGTTCAAATTCCAACCACGTACCCTTATTTGGAATCATCTCTCCACTTACTACTGGACGCCCATTTTTATCTATTTCACGTTTAAAATAAATACTTGGACTACGTACTAACTGAGATACAATAACACGCTCAACACCATTGATTATAAATGTACCAGACTCAGTCATCATAGGCATATCGCCTAAAAATATTTCTTGTTCTTTAACTTCACCTGTTTCATTTAAAAATACTTGAGCTTGAACCTTTAAAGGAGCAGAATATGTTACCATTCTTTCCTTAGATTCTTTTACGCTGTATCTAGGTTCATCAAAACAATAATCACTAAATTTAAGAGATATATTACCAGTGAAACTTTCTACAGGAAATAAATCATCAAATACTTCCTCAATACCTTCTGTCAAGAACCATTTATATGATTCTTTTTCTATGTCTAATAAATCTTTTAATTCGTATTTATTAGTCGTTTTAGAGAAATTTCTTCTTTCTCTATGGTCACCAAACTTTTCTACTTTGTATGCCACTCATTTCACCCCAATACTTAGATTTTTTTTGTGTAGTCTAAAAATTTAGACACTACGCCACCAATTTAAAATTTTATCAATAAAAAGTTTTTGTGTCAACGCTTTTTACAAAGAATTACATAAAAACCTTTATTTTTATCAATTATATTTACATCATATATACTACTAATATTTTTAATAGTAGTTTTTACTCCATGATCCTTATGCATAACAAACCATAACTCTCCATTTTTATATAAATGGTTAACTGCATTATTAATTATATTCATATATATCACTTTTCCTGCCCTAATAGGAGGATTAGTGATAATAACATCATATTTTTTATTTATTTCTTCATAACAATTACTAATAAAAGCATTAGCATTTACTTTATTATTATCAATATTCATTTTTGTTAAATGAATAGCCCTTTTATTTATATCTACCATATCTACAAAGCTTTTTGTAATTTTAGATATTGTTACACCTAAAAAGCCATATCCACAACCAACGTCTAATACTGTTTTTTGTGAATTATTATATTTTAAATAATTTTCAAGTAATAACCTACTTCCAAAATCTATTTTATCTTTAGAAAAAACTCCTAAGTCACTCATAAATAATAACGAGTACTCATCATATACATACTTTATTGTCCTTAGTTCACTCTTTAAAGAATCATCATTAGTGAAATATTGTCCCATTAACATTCCCCTTTATGTATTAATATCATATCATAGTTCATAATTTAAAAAAAGTATAATTTTGTCAGTTTACAAAAAATTATACCTAACTTAATTTTTTTTATACTTTCTTAAAACAATTCTATTTTCTTCAAAAGCTAAAGTGTTACCGTTTAATAAGTCATATAATCCTTGCTCATTTAAACTATCAATAAATATATTAAAATTATCTTTAATATCTTCTATAGTTATTTTCTCATCAACATCTCCCGTAGCAAGATTGTTGCTAAATTTATTTTCTAATCTAGATATAACTATAGAATTTTTTACTCCAACCATATTTTTTATATCTTCTATACTTTGGCAATTACTTCCATATTGATTTGCCCAATAATCCATATGTTCAAAATCTAATTTTTCTATTACATTAAATATAATTCTTCTTAAATAAGCTGGATGACATAATGGAAAATAAGCACTATTTATATCAAATTTATTGCTAAATCTTTTTATATTTAATTTGATTACAAGATTATTTGTTATTCCATTTGATAAATCTCCATTTGGAGGTATTGTTCCAGAACATGCTAAGAAATCAAAATTAACTCTATTATTTAATGATTCTAATATAGCGATCAACAAATATGTAAGAAGCCCTTTTATCTTAACAGCTTTAGGAGAAACCCTACCATGTGCAGTAACATTGTATATAATATTTATAAAATTTACTTTATCTCTAATAATTTTATACATTGAATCATTTTGACCCATAATAAATCTAGGTACATCACTTCTATAGCCATAAATTGAACGTACGTTTTTTCTACCTTTAACTAAATTATTTATATTTAATTCTAAATCTTTTTTTAAGTTTATTAACTCTTCTACCTCATTAGTAAAAATACCATGTCTAAATAATTCTAAAGCTTCTTCAAAAGTTTTAGTACCAGTTAAATAGTTTCTTTTATCTGATTTAATAGTACTAGCTCTTGATGAAAATTTAGAATTATAAGGTGTATTTGTTATGAAATTAAGCATATCATCTACATTATCAAATTCCACATAGTATAATGTAGTTCCATTTTCAAGCTTAACTTCTTTTTTTATCATTTATTTCTCCTTATATTAGAATTATATAATTTTAAATATTTATTATTAGGACATATTTCACTTAACGAATAAGACATAGCTTCTAAATATTCTTTTCTATTATGTTTAACAAATTTTTTATCTATAATATCTTCTTCAGTATATAGTCCACTTTCAACAAAACGATATACATCTTCAGTATCTGCTAATGAGAATGGTTCTTCATTTTTTGTTTCTAATACCCCTCTATAAGCTTCTATAAATTCATACAATTCTTTATCTAAATTATATAAATTTTTCTCTAATTTTTTATCTATAGTAAATTCTATTCTATCAAAACGTCTTATAGTAGCATAATCCAACTTTTCACGTGATGAATAAGCTTCATCCGCTCCTTCACCCCATGTATTACCAGCTGCAATTAGTCTAAAATTAGGATGAGGTTTTACTAATTCACCATTTGGAAATAGATATTCTTTATATCCAAAATTTTCAACAAATTTATTCATTTCTACTAAAGCCTTAGATTCACTATTATCAATCTCATCAACAAACAATAATCCTCCATATTTAAAAGCATAATAAAATGGTGTAGGAACATAAATACCATTAGCGTCATTATATCCTTTAAAAGAAGTATATTCATCTACAACAAATCCTATGTTATAAATTTTCAATCCCAACATTTTTGCAATTTGATAAATCAAATAACTTTTACCGTTTCCACTTGCACCAACTAAGTAAACACTCTTTTTTAATAATAAATCTTTAACAACTTTATCGAAACACTCATGATATAATGAATTTTGTTTTAAAGACATTATTTTTTCATATCTATTTTTAATAGGTATACTTTCATCAAATGCAGATATTGTGCCTTCTTCTATTTCTATCTTGCTTACCTTTTTTGCACTATGTTCTAATAAACTATGTTCTAATAATAACTCTCTAATTTTATTTAATTGCTCACTAGAAACCTCTTTTAAAATATTTCTTCCATTTTCTATTACTGAATCATATTTTGAAATAGTTTGTTCTAATGATGTTAACTTACTATCAATAAGACTGCTAATTTCATCCTTACTTGCCATTAAACTATCTTTATTTTCAATAATTCTTTTATATGATTCTTCCAGCAAAGCAAAATCTTTAGAAACAGTTTCCATCTTTTCCAAATATTTCTCTAATTTTTTTTCATCTAAAGTAGGATATATACCGGCTAATTCTTTATCTTCTTTAATTTTCTCATTCAATATTCTTTCATAATCATCTTTATTTTGTAAAGGATTATTTATACTATTTTCAAAATTAATAATCGATGAAAGAAAAGATGCTTCATCTATAAAATATTGTCTTGATTTTAAAATATAATCAAATATAACGTTTAATTTATCTGGATTAAACTCAAATATATATTTTGATAAATAACCAGATACTAAACTTTTATTTTGAAATACGCTCAAAGCAGATAAAATCTTATCATAATATTCTGGATGACGCTCTATAAGCATTAAAACTGGCTTATATATTTCTTCGTCATCTATATTATTAATAATATTTAAGACTTTAGTAATAGAATCATTAAAATTCCAAGGTGTATTTGCTATAAATTTCATAATAAATATAAAAGCATTAATATTATTGCTACCTACATTATCGAGGGTTATTTTTTCTTCAAAATTTAAATAATCTTGATATTTGTTTTTATTTGTAGTTACAAATTCACTTTCCAACTGCTTTAATACAGCATTAAAACGTTCTTCATCGGTAAGTTCATTTTCTTTTTTAAAATTAAAAATTCCCATATTTTTATTTACCCCCTAATTCTAACTTTTTAATATTTTCTTCTTTAAATTGATTAGCTAACATCAAATTTTGTTTAGATATATTATATAAAAGATATTTATATTTATTTAAATAATTTTTTTTGTAATCACCACTTGTAATAAAACCATCAATAAATGCTTTTTCTATAATAATTTTATCTTCTATTAGTTTTATAGTAATTAATTCATTTTCTTCATCTAATATTATAAAATTATTATTTTTTTCTAATCCATAAGCACTTTTATATAACATTTTTATATAATCTTTATACATAACCATATTAATTGTTCTTCTATTAGTTATAGAATCAGTTGTCACACTATCAAATAAAAGATAAGTATTTTCACAAGTTTTTTTCATTTTAGAAAATAATCTTATTCCAAGCAGATTTAAATACTGATTAATTATTTCTTGCTCAATATTATTTAAAAAATGTGTTTCATTATCATAATATAAAGTTTCATCTTTTACATTTATATATTTAACACAATCATCTTCTCTTACTTTATAAGAACATTTGCCTTCAATAACCTCATCTTTAATATAAGAAAATGTATGTTCATTTAAAAATGCAACTTTTCCAAAAAAATTATAAGCTTGCTTATTCACAATAGAAAACCTAAAATTAAATAGATCTTCTTTACTTTTCGATAAAATTAAAGGAATATTAATAACCTTATCATTATTTTTTAAAGTACACAATCTTCTATTATTAATTCCTTTAAAATTTTCAACTTTTATATTTTCATCTCGATATATAGCAATGAACAAATTATTTAATATCTCTTTAATATATGGAATTGACAAAGATAAATCATTAGTTATAGTATTAAAGATACTCATTCTATTATCAGTCAAATCAATTTCTTGTTTTATTTTATGAGTATCTTCTTTTTTTAAAATTTCATCAAATATTTTTTTTGAAAAATCATTAAGAAATATAATATTATTTTTATTTTTTTCTTTTTTATAAACACTTACAACTTTAGAAATAAAATAATCAAAATACTCATCTGTATATTTATAACTCATAGATAAATTATCTCCATAAGTTATTTTTAATTCATAATATTTATTTTTTAATTCATTATTAATAGAATAAAAGTATATTAATTTTAAATCTTCTATTTTAGAAATTTCAATCAATTCTTGTTTTATCACAATTAGTTCCTTCTTTTAGATAAAGTAGGTCCTTCTGGAAGATAAGCAACATCCTCACTATTTTGATTTGATTCTATACCAATAAATTTTTCGGCAGTATGAACGCTTTCTTGATAACTTTGTTGTAAGGCTGTTACAATCTTATTACCTTCCTGTGTACTAAGTAATTTTTGCTTATTTCCTTCTATTAATAATTTATTACCTTTAGAAATATTTTCAGCCAAAGTTTTAATTGTATCATTATAAATTGCTCCACTTACAAACATATCATTAACTCTTTTTGTATTTTCCAATATTTCATTTGATGTATCTTTAAGAGCTTTATTAGACTTTTCCAATAATTTTTGATGTTTATCTATTTTTAATTTTTGTACTCTCGCTTCTACTTTAAGAGTTGCATTTTGTTCAAGTGCTGGCAACATTGAATCTAAATATTCATTATATGCAATTGCTCTTTTAGTATCATTTAATATTTCTGTATTACATGAAGCTTTAGAATTTTGAGTAAGAGCCAAATGTTTTCTCAAAGTACCTAAGCGCATTTCAAAAACAATAACAGCTTGTTTATCAGATTTTATTTCATTAAGTAACTTTAAATTATCATATTCACTTAAAGAAGAATTAACTTTAGATTCTCTAATTTTAATGTCTTCTTTAAATGCT
Source organism: uncultured Bacilli bacterium (assembly GCA_947626515.1). Classification (GTDB taxonomy): domain Bacteria; phylum Bacillota_I; class Bacilli_A; order RF39; family UBA660; genus UMGS1124. Next base: position 47,003 of record CANQSL010000002.1, on the reverse strand, counting down.
TCTAAATCTTCTTCTCCTACTTTAACATATTCTTCTAATTGTTGTATTAAAGGTTCTAAATTTTTTATAAATGCTTGCTTAATATCTATTGCTTTTTCAGCTTCAGCTAAATCTTTTTCAACATTCTGAGCAATTACACGTAAACTTTCTATATATTCTTCATGAGTTTTTTTTGGATCAAAAACTGGTAATAAATCTTCTTTGCCTATAACAGATAAAGCTTTATATGCAGCTTTTCTCATCAAACCTTTTATTCCTAACTTATCACTAGTTTCATCGTCAACTTTACCTTTAAAATTTTCTATATACTCAATAGCTTCTTCATTTTCAAATTCACTAGTAATATCTTCTCTTGTAATATTTGAAACTTCCAAAGTTAAATTTGCAGTTTCTTTAACTATTTCACTTCCATAATTTCTAATAGAATATGGATCAGAAAAATCAACTCTTTTAACTAAAAATTCATCCGATTCTTCTTGATTTAATTCTTCATCTATTACTTCTGCTTCATAAACAGAAGTATCTTTGTCTTTTGGCATAAACAACCCCTCCTAACAAAAGTGAGAAATATAATACCATAAAAATTTATAATTGTAAATAGTTTTTTATTTAATATTTTATGGTAAAATCTTGTTGGTGAAGAATATGCAAAAAATAACTTTAATTTTACCAATATTTAATGGAGAAAAATATATTTCAAGATGTATAGACAGCGTATTAAATCAAACATACAAAAATTTTGAATTAATAATTATTAATGATGGTTCAACAGATAAAAGTTTAAATATAATAAAAAAATATGCAAAAAAAGATAATAGAATAAAAATAATAAATAAAAAAAATGAAGGAGTAAGCATAGCAAGAAATATTGGTATTGAAAATTCTACTGGTGATTTTATAACTTTTATAGATGCTGACGATTATTTGGAAACAGATGCTTTAGAAACAATGATCAATTTAGCTTCAAAATATAAAGTAGAAATTGTTAGAACTAGTTATGTATTAGAAGCAAATAACAAATTTGTATATGAAAAAAAACTAAATTATAGTGGTAAAATAACTTTAAATAAAAATTATAGAGATATATTTATTAACGATATTTTAAATCAAAATTTTGGCTCTTACTTATGGTTACTTCTTATAAAAAAAGACTTTATAATAAAAAATAAAATCTTTTTTGAAAAAGAATTATATGTTTTCCAAGATTTAGATTATTATATAAATTTATTCAAACATTTAACTAACATATATTTTAGTAATAAAGTAACTTATCATTATTACAAAAATGAATTAGGATCAAAAAATTATAAAAATACAGAAAGAAATATTTTAAGCAATATAAATCTTGCGAATAAATTAAAAGAAAAGTTAAGTAATAAATATGAAAAAGAAATAAATTCTTTAGCTGTTGTAATGATTCTTCCAGCTTTATATTATTCTTATAAAAATGACAAAGAAATGACAAAAACTATATATTATAATTTATTAGATAATGTTATGTTTATGAATTTGATAAATAATTTACCTGAAACTTTAAATAAAAGATTAATTATAAATATTGTAGGAATTAAATTAATTAAAAATTATTCAAAATTTTCCACTTTTAAAGTTCTTTATTTTTCTTCTTTTAGATTTTTTGAAATATTAAAAATAATAAAAAACAAAATATTGAAAAAACATTAAAAGGATTAGCATTTTTATTTTACTAATCCTTTTTGTTTTAATTCAAGTTTACTCATATATATTTTTATTAAATTCAAATACTCATTAACCGTTTTTATTTTTATATGTATATCGGTATTTTCTAAATTTATAGTATTGTTTAAATTATGAATTAATTTTTTTATAATTAAATTATTTTCACTTTCAATATAATATATAGCTTCTAATAAAGTATTTATCGAGCCATTGATACCATATTTAAATTTAAAAATATTTATATATTGTGGATATATTATCAATATTTCATCAATTATTTTTTGATAATCATAAGAAACGTTATTTTTTAATAAAGAAATTAAATATTTTATTTTTTTTTTATTATCTTTACCGTTATAATTTATTTTATATTCTTCTATTATTAAATCTAAATCACTTATCATTTCTATCCACTTCTTCTGTTGTTGTTTTTTTAAAATTTAATTTTTCACTTAAATAATTAAAGTAATTGTTTTTTATAGCAAGAGAACTCATATTTAATTTCATATCGATATTTGAATTAATTTCTTGTAGTTCTTCTAAAGAATATTCTTTATCAGTAAAATATTTAACATCTCCATTAGCAGCATTATAATATGCAATTTCATTTTTCCACGATCCATCAGCAAAAACAACTAATGAGTTATAATCTTCACTAAACAAATCAGTTCCCATAAAATATCTAGGATCATATTCTAAATCAAATAAATTAGCAACTGTTGGCAAAATATTTATATATGAGGTATATTCTTTATAAATTTTACTCTCAATTTCAGAATTATATATAACAAAAGGAACTCTTTCAGCTTCATAATCGATATTGGTATCATAATCTAAAACTGTATTGATTGTATCTTTGCTTAAACCATACGGATAATGATCCCCAAATAATACTATAACAGTATCGTCTAATATTCCTCTTTCTTCTAAACCTTGAATTAAAATACCAAGACCATTATCTAAATACTTTAATTTAGATTTATAACGTTGTAAATCTTTTTTTAAATTTTGGTCTGCAAATAAATCTAAATAATAATCTCCCTGTATTGATGATACTGAATAAGGTTGATGACTTGTAACTGTTGTTAGCCAAGTCATAAAAGGTTTATCTTGATCAACACTATCTATTATATCTAAAACTTTCGTCATGAAATCTTCATCGCTAGCCCAATTTCTATATTGGCTAGAAAAATCAATGCCCATTTCTTCTACATCATAATAATGTGTACTTCCCATATTTCTATGAATTGTAGCTCTATCATAATAGTGAGCAGTATAGTCATGAGCGCTAAATGTTGTATAATCTTTGTTGTTAAATAAATTAAATATGCTCTCAAAATAAGTATTATTTTTATACTCGTTAGCTGTACAATTATTATTTATAGAATATAAACTTATCATTCCACTCATTTCATTATTACCTGTTGCACAAGAATTTCTAGGACTGTAATTATTTTCCCAATGCCATCCTTCATTATATAATTTATAAAAATTAGGATAATCCTCTTCATTTATAAATATATCATTAACACTTTCCATCATAATTACAATAAGATTTTTATTTTCAAACAATCCTGTATAAGAATTAACATCAGTTATCTTATTATTAATAAAATATTTATTTAATGTATTAATTGTTTCATTAGTTTCTTCTTCAATTAAATTTTCCCAATTAGCATCATCAAAAGTTCTAGTTTTTTTCTCTTCTTTAGGTTCTTCTTCTGAAAATACATATTCTGTAGGTTGTTCAGCTGGCAAAAAATAATTTTTTACATCCAACAATCCAAACATAGTTATCCCAAATTGTCTAATAGATATACTAGGTATTGTCGGATTCATAAATAATCTTTTATTGCTGACAGTTTGTAATTTATTTTGCATAAAAGGTATAAATAAAGTACTTACATAAACTAAACAAATAGCAAAAGTTAAAGATGCATATTTAATAACATTTTTTATAAAAATTTTATTTGTTTTTTTATTTTTACTCTTTTTATATTTTATATTTTTTCTTATCCTAAATTTTTTATCCACTTTTTTATCAAAGAAAATAAAATAAATAATAAGTAAAACCAATGGTAATAAATTAAAATAATAATACCATTTAAAACTAAAAACAAATTCTCTTATATAATCTATAACTGCACCAAATTGACTTGAAGTATTTAAAGATATATATACTCCAATAAAATTATTAAATCCAGTTTGAACTAATGCATATAACGATATGAATAAAAATATTATAATAAATATAAACTTTTGTTTATTTTTAGAAATAAAGTATAATAAACCTGAAAAAATTAAGCTAAATATTAAACAGCTTAACATGATTCTTATTATAGACCAATCTATTATTTTAAAAGAATTTATTATTTTAAAAGTTATTTCTAAAAGTAGAAGTGCACTTAAAATAATAATAAAATTTTTAAATAAATTTTTAGTTATTCCTTTTTTCATGTTAAACTCCTTTTAGAACAATGTATATATAATATTATAAAATTTTACATATGTCCAACAAAAATTAATTATATTTTATAAATTTTATATGAAAAATATATGAAAGAAAAAATATTGTTTTAAAAAATTTTTAATAATATAATAATAATGGTGATGTTATGAAAATAAAAATAGCAGATACTTTTAAAGATAAATTACTAGGTTTAATGAATAAAAAAAATATTGATTATGGATTACTTATTAAAAATTGTAAAAGTATACATACTTATTTTATGAAAGAACCTATAGATGTGTTATTGTTAGATAATGAAAATAGAATACTTTTTATAAATAGAAATGTAGAAAAAAATAAAGTCTTAATATACCATACAAAAAAGAAGTCCAATATATTAGAACTTCCTTCTAACGCATCTAAAAATTTAAACGTAAATGATATAATTGATATAAATAATTTTAAAGCTTATAACGAATAATTTCGTTATTTTTTTTATCCTATATCTTATCAGGTACAGTTATACCTAAAATATTAAGTAACATTTTATTTGTTTTGTATACTAATTCAGTTAATACTAACCAAGATTCTCTCACCTTAGTATCTTTTTCAATTAAAACCTTATTTGAAGCATAAAAATTATTATAATTATTGGTTAATTTATATAAATATTCAGCTATTTCATTTAAACTTTTAGAATTTAATGAATTTTCTAATACTTTTGGAACTTCTAATAAATTAAGTATTACATTTCTTTCTAAATCAGTTTTTAAAATATTATATTTTTTATACCCTATTTTTTCTTCTAAAGATTTATTTAATAAACTTTTCATTCTTACTGTACTATAAAGTAAATATGGTGCTGTTTTACCATTTAAATCACTAAACTTAATTGGATCAAAAATATAATCTGTACTCCTATTTGGCAAAAGGTCTGCATATTTTATTGTCGCAATCGCTAAATCTTTAGCTAAAGCTTCTTTATCCGTTATATTATCATTTATTTTTTTTATTGTCTCACTTTTAACCAATTCTATTAAAGATTTCAATGACATCACTCCACCATCTCTTGTTTTGAATGGCTTGCCATCACTACCGTTCATAGTGCCAAACCCCAAAAAATATAAACCGACATTTTCATTCACTAATCCAGACTTTTTTGCAGCTCTAAAAACTTGTTTAAAATGTAATTCTTGTCTATTATCGACTATATACCAGAATTCACTAGGATTATATTCTTTGATTCTCATATACAAAGTTGCCATTTCTGTAGAAGCATAAAGAATAGATCCATCTGTCTTTTTTAATAAAATTGGTGGAATTTCTAATTTATCTTCATCTTCGCATACATCCATTACTAAAGCTCCATCAGAAATATAAGTTAACCCTTTTTTGTCTAATAAATTTAAAACTTCATCTATGTAAGGATCAGCATCGCTTTCTCCTAACCACAAATCAAATGAAGCGCCTAAATCTTCATATACTCTTTTTATATCAATACTACTGGTATTAACTATATGTTTCCATAATGCTATTAATCCTTTGTCTTTATTTTGAAGTTTTTGAGTTAATTCCCTTGCTTCTGAAGCATAGGTTTCACTTTCCTTTTTCTTTTTAGAAGCCATTGGATAAATATAAGCCAAATCACTTTCAGTAACAGGAGATTCTTTTGGATATACTCCATCATAATTTTCATCAAAATAAGGAAGATCAGGTTTCATGTGTTTTATTTCATTCATTACGAGTCCCATAGGAGTTCCCCAATCACCTAAATGAACATCACTTATTGTTTTTACCCCGCAATTATTTAAAAGTCTTTTTAAAGCTTCACCAATATTTGCACTTCTTAGATGACCAACATGTAATTCTTTTGCAATATTTGCTCCACCATAATCTAAAAAAACTAATTTTTTTTCTACTTTATAATTATTTATTTCGAAATTATTAAAAATTTCATTCATATATTCGATTAACGCTTCATCGCTAAAACTTAAATTAATAAAGCCTGGTCCTGCTATATTAATACTTTTAAAATAATTTGTTTGATTAAGTTTTTCAACAATCTTGTTTGCAATATCAATAGGCTTTTCTTTATAAATGCTTGAAAGTTTCATGCAACCATTATATTGATAGTCCCCAAGATCAGGTCTATTTGATACAAGTAAAGCGACATTATCTTCGTAACCTAAAGATACTAAAATTTTACTAATTTCACTTTCTAATAATTTAATAAAACTCATATTATTTCCTCTTTCATCGTAAATAATTCTATCAAATTTGTTTATTCGTGTAAAGAACTAAAAAATACTAGTTTGACTAGTATTTATTACTCACTTTTTTCTAATAATGAAATCATTGTTCGTATCATTTGAGTTGTATAACCAAATTCATTGTCATACCAAGCTACTACCTTAACCAATTGTTTATCATCAACTGTAAGAACTTTAGTTGATAAACCATCAACTAGTGCCCCACAAGATGATCCCAAAACATCACTAGAAACAACTGGATCTTCAGTATATTTTAAAACTGCATTCTGATTTTTAATGAATAAATTATTTATTTCTTCTACTGACACTTTCTTTTTAAGTTCCAAGCTAACATCTATTACTGATCCATCACCGACAGGTACTCTAAATGCACCACCATCTAATTTGCCTTCAAGTTCAGGTATAACTTTCCCTATAGCTGATGCAGCTCCAGTAGATGCTGGAATTATATTTAAACTTGCTGCACGTCCTCTTCTAGAAAGAATTCCTTTTTTATGAGCAACATCCAAAGTTGATTGATCGTTAGTGATAGCGTGAACAGTAGTCATAAAACCTTTTTCTATTCCATACTCATTGTTTAGAATATTTAATACTGGTGCCAAACAATTTGTTGTACAACTAGCAGCGCTTATAACTTCTTCTGTTCCATCTAATGTGTAATCATTTACTCCATATACTATTGTCTTCATTTCTCCTTTTCCTGGTGCTGAAATAATTACATGTTTTGCTCCTGCTTCTATATGTTTTTTTGCATCTTCTAATTTAGTATATAAACCAGTACATTCCAATACTAAATCTATATTTTCATCTTTCCAAGGTAAAAGTGAAGCATCTTTTTCACTATAAACTTTTACTCTTTTGCCTTTATAAATTATAGAGTTTCCTTCAAAGCTTATATCGTCTAGATCAAAATTTCTATGATTAGTGTCATATTTTAAATAATAAGCTAACTCCTCTGCATTAGTCAAATCATTTATTGCCACTACTTCATATTCATCTGTTTCTGTAAGCAGTCTAAATGCTAACCTTCCTATTCTTCCAAATCCATTTATTGCAATTCTCTTCATATTATCCCTACCCTTCATTAAATTCAGATTTTCCAATAAATTCTCTTAATACATTATCACTTGCTAAATATTCACTACTGATTGGATAAAAGTTTTTTAAACTATCCAATAATCTTCTTGCCATATCATAATATTTGCTATCCATTTTTACAGTATATAAAAGTGGTTCAACATATACTTTAAGTACACCCATTTCATATATATATGCTGTATTTAAAACAACATCAGCTTCATCAGTATATGGGAAAATATATTTTTCTTCACCACGTCTTACACTATCCCAACTTGCTAAAGTTTCTTCTATGCCTACTCCTCTCGTCCTATTATCTCTTACTATTCTTCTTAAAAGTCTATTTTCAGTTGTAGAAATATAATTATGTCTATCAATAGTAAGTGGAGTTAATGGACTAACATATACTTTATACTTATATTTTTTATCTATGCTTTTGCTAAGTTCTTCATTTAAACAATGTAATCCTTCAATTACTAATATATCATCATTATGTAATATTATACCTTCACCTTCAAATTTTTTATGGAACATTGAAAAAATAAATTTGGGCAATACCACTCTTTTTCCCTCTAATAAATCATTTAATTGTTTTTTAAATAAATTTAAATCAATTGCATCTAAACTTTCAAAATCCCTTTGTCCATATTCATCAGGAATTATTTCATCTCTTTCTTTATAATAATCGTCCAAACTTATTTTAACAGTATTCTTTCCCAAACTATTTAAATATAATGAAAGTTTTCTACTGCTTGTTGTTTTTCCACTGCTAGATGGACCACCTATAAATACGATTTTTTTATTTAATCTTACTATATTTTGTGCTACTTCCATCATTTGATTATCTATCATAATATCATTCTTTTTTATAAAGTCTTCTATTTTTCCATCGGATATAATTTTATTTATATCACTAACATAATGAATATGCTGCCTATTTAGCCAATCATTATACTTATTAAATTCGTTAAATAAATTTTTCTTATTTTTAAATTCTTTATTTTTATAATTATCTATTAAAACAAAATCATTATTAGTTAAATTAATTATTTTAAACTCATTTATAAATTTAGTATTTTCTAATATATTACTAAAAAAATAATTATAATGACCTAGTAGTTCATTAAAAGTAACTGTATCGTTTATTATACTTTGTATGCTTAAAGCTTTTTCTTTTTCTTCATATCTATTATAGTAATTTATAGCATCCTTATTGCTAACTGTAATTTTTAATATTGGATATGATGCTTTTATATATTCTTTCATTTTCTTAGTTATTGCTTTTATATCATTGGCATTTACTTTATGTTTAGTCATAAATATTCCTCTTATACCTATATCTAAGCTATGACAAAATTTAACGTCACAATTTAAAACTTCTTTTGTTGCGATAATAAATATAAATTTTAAAGCAGCTTTTTCTTCCTTTTTATTATCCACTATATCACTCCTTTATTCTTTATATAATTAATTATATCAAAATATAATATAATTTGTCACATTTTTTTATGTATTATTAACAGTTTTATTTATAAAATATAAATAGGTGATTATATGTTTATTCCAACTATTCAAGAAAGTACAAATTCAGGAGAAAAAGTATATGATATTTATTCAAAAATGCTTGAAAACAGAATAATTTTTATTAACGGTGAAATAAATGACTCTTTATCTAACTTAATTATTTCTGAATTACTATACCTAGATAGTATAAATCATAATGATATAGATATTTATATAAATAGCCCAGGAGGATCTGTTACTAGTGGACTTGCAATAATCGACACTATGAATTTTATAAAAAGTGAAATTAGAACAACGGTTATCGGTATTGCAGCAAGTATGGCATCTATAATACTAGCAAGTGGTACTAAAGGTAAACGATATTCTCTAAAAAATAGCGAAATTATGATTCATCAACCATTAGGAAATACCTCAGGTCAAGCTACTGATATAGAAATTCAAGCAAAGAGAATTATTGAAAAAAAGAAACTTTTAAATAACTTGCTATCAAAATTAACTAGTCAACCATTAAAAAAAATAGAAAAAGATACTGAAAGAGATAAATACTTTAATAGTTTAGAAAGTAAAAAATATGGTCTAATCGACCATATAATTTAATCTCCTATAACATAAGGATTTAATTTAGTTCCATTTCCACTATTATATTTTACTCCCGATTTTAAAACATAAACTGGTCTAGTATGAACACTACCTCCAGATTCATTTTGACCATTCATAAATATTTGATCAACATAAATATATTTTAATCCATAAGGCGTAGCTGCAGCAACCACATCTTTATATATTCCATTATCATATCTATGCATCAATGGAGTTAGTAAAAGCCATGTACATCCTGAAGAATTATAATCAGTATTATTGCATAAATCATCATTCTTTAAACCAGAATCTAAATAATTAGAATAAAGATTAGTTTCATCTTTTATATTAGCACCAGCATAAGCATACTCATCTAAAGTAAGCATTCCACCATACATATAAGGAGTTCTATCGAAATCAACAGGACATGCTAACGAAACAATAGAGTCATTTTTTCTTATATACGAACTATAATAATATTCGTTATCATCTTCACCTATGATACCAACTTTACTTGACATATCTCCTATACAATATGATTCTTGTTTAAAATATTTTTTAAGAAAAGAATCACTGAATTCTAATGGGTAAGTACAATTATTACCATTACATAGACCAATTTGTTCTCTAAAAATATTGTTATTGTAATTGTTTAAAATTTCATTTCTATCATAAAAATATTCTGTTAAAAATTTAGATGAATGATAATCATAATCTAAATTAGTATTGTTTGCATTTCTTTTAATTGTAATAGTATTGACATGTTCGTAATTGCTATTAAGCAAAAAATCAGCATAATATTGAGTATAAGAAGAATCTTTTTGTATTTTATATCCATAATAACTTACAGAATCAAACAATCCATTTTGAGTTTTTGATTGAGATAAATATTTATATAAAAGATTGCTATCAGTACTTGGTAAGTATTCACTTGTACCATTACAAGAATAAACTGGATTTTCTAAAATTATTTTTATACTTCCATCGCCTTGCAAACTAACAATTCTCCAACAAGTACTACCTATAGATAAGTAATTATTATCGACATTTCCTCTAAAATAGTACATCTTGCCATAATCTCCTATTCCTGTAACTAAACTTTTTTCAGAAGAATTGCTACTTTCTTTTCCTACAATAGTCTTCGGTGCAACTTCTAAAGTAGCACTAATTTTATTTTGAGCAGTAGTATATATTTTGTTCCACAAAGTCCCCTCTGCATTTGTAATATCTTTTTTATAATCTCCTATATTTATTTTTACATTAAAAGACATAGCCTCATTTTCAGGAGTACTTTTATTATATAATTTTAAAGTATAAGAATGAACTTGATTAATCCCTATTGAATTAGACAAAATATAACCATCCTCTACAGGTAAAGGCATATGAGAAGATATGCTTGTACAGTCACCTTCAGGACTATTAGTAATCTTATTTTTTGAAGAACAACTTAATGTATAATATAAATTTTCTTTAGTTTTAGAATTTAATTCATTATTTACATTTTCAAATTTTACTCCATATATTTCAGATATTGCGTTATTATTAGTAACAGTAAATGTCTTATAGCCAATTTCACCTGTGGTTAAATGATCAGTTTTAAAAGTACCATTTCCATCATCATATATAACTCCGGCAAAGCCTGAAGTTCCTTCAAAATTAGCTACAGTTGAATTTACGAAATTAGTCGTATAATATGCATAAGTAATTCCAATTAATGTCAACGTAGTAAGAATTAATGCTGTTAGACAAATAATTACTAATCTAGAATTTTTAGCCATATTATTTATTCCTTTCTAACGCAACTTATTCTAATAAGAATATTACCATAAAATATATTTTAGTACAAGCATTTAAAATAGTTAATAAATAATATTAATTTTTTTTATTTAACTCATAAACTATATCTGAACTATTACATACATTTTTAGAATGTGTAACTATAATTACACATTTATTTTCATTATGAGCCAATCCCTTTAAAATATCTATGATTTCATCTTCTGTCTCTTTATCTAAATTTCCTGTCGGTTCATCTGCTAAAATAATTTTAGGATTATAAGATAAACTTCTAGCTATAGCAACTCTCTGTTGTTCTCCCCCACTCAATTTTAATATTCTTCTATTAGCATGTTCACTATTTAGTCCAACACTTTCTAATAATTTTAAAGCATGCTCTTTTGAATTATCTTTTACTTTACTGATATTCATAGATAACATTACATTTTCCAATGCAGTATAAGTTGGTAAAAGATTATATCCTTGAAAAATAATACCTATATCGTTGCTCCTATATTCGTCCAAATTCATTTTGTTAAGATCTTTATTATCGTAAAATATTTTTCCATTCGTAGGTTTTTCTAATCCACTTAATAAAGATAATAGTGTTGTTTTACCACTTCCACTTTTACCTTTTATCGAATATACTTTTCCTAAATCAAATTCATAATCTATATCTTTAAAAACATAATCATTTTTCTTAGCATCCGTATATTTATAAGATACTTTTTCTAATTTTAAAATATTCATTTAACTTCGCTCCTTTAAAATAGTAAGTGGTGAAAATTTATTAATACTTATCATACTCGAAATAGAACTTAATAATGTCAATATTATTCCAATAAACAATAATTCTATTAGTACTTTAATATCTACTGTGGCATCTATTGATTCAACTTTATTTATATTTACTATACCATTTACTCTATCAAATTTTCTCTCTCCACCAAAATTAGCATTGATATTATTTATTTCTTGCTGACTATTATTTATCTCATTTTCTAACAAATAATTAGATACACCTATAGAAGACACTGAACCTATTGTTGCTCCAATGATTAAAGATATCAATGCTACAATTGAAAGTTCTGTTATAAATTGTAATGTTAGGCTAGATTTTTTCATTCCTATTGTTCTTAACACTCCTATTTCATATTTTCTTTCCCTAATATTTATCATATTTATAACAAATAATATAACTCCACCTATAATCAAAGTTAAAATTAAAAATATACAAGCAAACGTTTTTACATTACTGACAGTTTTTGTAGAAGCTTCTATTTCATCTAGGTTAGTATTAATAGTCAAATATTCATTTAAACCTAACTCTCTTAAATCTTCTTCAAAATTGTCTATATTATTCTTATCATCTAATATAAATGTTGGATTAACAGATTTTGCAATATCACTATTATTTATAAATTCATCTAATGATTTAACATTAGTTAAAATATTATTTACTGAATTTGTAAACATATTCATTTCGTCGTTTGTTTCACTAGTTTCTTCATATATACCACTAATTGTTAAAGTAATAACATTTTTTTCATTATTAGGATCAATAATTTGTATTTTATCTCCTACTTTTGCATCATTCATACTTGCTAATTCACTATTTATAACACAAGAATCACTATTTATAAGAATTTCACCTTCAATTATTTTATACTTTCCATTTATAAATTCTTCCATACTATCTAAATTAGAATATCCAATAATGGTAAAATCACTATTATTTGTGTTATTAAATTTTTCTTTTTTCATGTTTGCTGAAAAATCATCATCCATAGAAACTTTTTCTAAAGAAGATTTCACTCCTAAACTTACTTGATAATAATAATTAGTAACATATTTACTTTCTGCATATTTTTCAACGTCACTTACACTTAAAGATGAAGCATTAGAATAAATATTAAACATATCATTTTTATTTTTTTCTCTTTCTTCTTCACTCATATCTTTATCAAAATTCATATTTTCTCTAGATTTTTCCCTATTAATCCCAATTGTTGCTTTAATATCCTGTTTTTCATTGTAAGAAACAATAAGTTTATCTGATGTATTGTTTATAGCTAAAGCAATAGTCGAAGTAATCGATATAATCAAAATTACTATACCTATTAAAATATTTCTCCCCTTATTTCTAATAATATTTAACCATGCATTTTTTAATATATACATAATATGACCTCCAATAAAAAAATAATATATTTTTATGAGTTTATTATGATTTTTTTGTGAAAAAATAAAAAAATTAACTTAAATATTAAAGTTAATTTGATTATATTATTTTTTTAATTTTATCTCTTTTTTTCATAATATTTATTCATTTTATTTACTAATATTAATGCTTTTTCATTAGTAACATTTTTATTTGAATATCCACATTCATTATATTGTTTTATTTTACTATGTAATTCATCTAATAATTTAGAATACTCTTTAAAATTTTCTCCAAATATTTCTTCTAATTTATCCGGCGTATTATTAATAGCACAATCAGTAATTATCTCATCATATTTAGTTATAAAATCAAAACTTATTGGAGCATATATTTCATATGAATCCATAAATTCATCTTCATAATTTTTAGGATCATCAAAAATAAATATATTTTTTTTATGTAACTTTTTAGTTAATTCTATAGCAAGTTTTTGAGTTCTAATTTCATTAAAAATAATATTTTTAGAATTATTGTCTACTCCAACACCTAATCCCTTTTCACTAGTTTCTATACTATGAATTATTTCATGCATTAAAGTTACATCTAAATTATTACTTTTATTATTTTTTAAACTCATTATAGGATATTTTAGTATTTTATAAAATTTAGATTTATCATTATCATCATAAAAAAATGTGAGATTAAAAGCTTTAGTACTTCCAAACACCAATTCTTTTATATTAATATCAAAAAGACTTTTATATTTATTATGTAAATAATTTCCTAATTTTGTTTTCTTAGCTATCTCACACATAAAATAATCCTTGACATCATTTACAAAGGAACAGTATTCCTCCACCCTATCACATTCAACAGCTATACATAAATTTTCTTTTTTTACAGTTTCATAAAAACATTTTTTTCTATCTAATATATTTTGTTTTACAGATGAAGGAGTTGACTCATTATTTAAAAGTATTTCACTATCTATACTAAAAGCGAAGATATAGTCTGAAAAAATTTTCCAAACATTATCATTAGACAATTTTATTTCACCTTTTTGTAATAATTTTGTATTAATATATATTTCTAACCATTTATAATATTCTTTTTTATATTTTTTAGAATTTCTCTCAAAAATTAAAATTTCTTTTAGTGATTTTATTAAATCTCTAAAACTATAATCATTAAATAACATATAATTATATTCATCTACAGGATTGCTTTCAAATACAAAATCAGTTTTATTAAATCTTTTTATAATTTTATCTCTATTATTTTCATGATAATGTTCAATTAGTACATCTAATATATCTTCTTTATGCAAATTAAATGTATCATAAAATTCTTTACAAAACATAATTAACACTTCTTTCAAAATATAAAATTTATTTTATCAAAATATATTTATAGATACAAGAAAAAAAGTAATAATAAATATTACTTTATAACCAATTGTTTCACCTTCGTTTTGTCTTTTCCTGCTTCTTCCCACATATCACTTGGTTTAAAAATTATCTCTTCAGGTTCAAAATATTGTATATTTCCTTTATTATCAGAATATATATTTAAAAAATAAGCTCCAACAACATTCGATAATCCTTGCTTTTGTTGAAATTGTGTTTTATCACAAAAACTAGGTATTTCAACGCCCCTAACATTGCGATATACAAAAGAATAACTTTTATGATAATGACCTATGAGTAAAATTTTAGGTTTATAATATGATTCTAATATTTCTATTCTTTTTTGAGGCTTATATGAGATAGACTGTGCAGAACCTCCTCCTGGATGATCCATAAATATTTTAATTCCATTAATTTCAATAGCAGCACTATCCTGTCCTAAAAACACCATATCTTTTCTACATCTAGAAACCCAATTATTAATCGTTGCCTGTCCGTTTTTATAATGTGTTTCATCATGACTGCCCAATATATATTTAGTAGTTATGCCATTTATTAATGGATACATATCTACAACATAACCTGCTTGTTCATCAAAACCATGTAAAAATTGTTGCCTAGGTTGCTCAGCTCTATTCAAATAATTTCCATCAACTAAATCTCCACAGTGTAAGACAGTAGTTATCCCCCTATTATAAGCTTCTTTGTAAACTTTATTTAACAAATGTAATTGTTGATGAATATTTCCAAAATGAGTATCGGAGACTACACAAATTTCAGTATGAATTAATTCATTTGTATTTAAATTTGGTTTAGTAGTTATTATATTTTTTTTAAGTGGTTTTTCAAATATTAAAGTATCATTATCATTAACAATATCTACTCTTTTACCATATATTCTAAATAATTCTAGTAGTCCTTCTAATTCTACATTATTAAGATGAAATTTTTCTTTAAAATCTTCTACTGAAGAATTATTTTTTATATATTTATATATTTTTTCAACATATTCTTTACTGTATTCCATATCCACCTCAATTATTAGTTAACTTTAATACTTTTGCATTTAAATAATCGTCTTTATTAGTTTTATAATATACCGAATCTATTGCACAACATTTTTTTAATTTTCCATATCTATCGGTTTTAACCGTAACATACCACGCTCCAATAGTATTAGAATGTCTTTTATCTGACATTTCTTTTGTTGTTGCACAAACGCTTGGTACAGAAATACATTGAACATTACGATATGTAAATTTTTCCATTTGTAGTAATCCACCATATAGTAATATATCTGGCTTATCTTCACTTCTAAAAGAATCAATTTGTTGTTGTGGTCTATAAGAAACTGTATAAGTTTTAATTAATTTTGGATTAAACACTAACATTTTAGTTTTATCAATTGTTATATCACAAGAATTATATCCTAAATAAATCATATCATTTCTTAAATCACTAATTCTTTTTCCAATATTTATTTTGTTATTTTTTAAATGTTTTTCATCTTTTCCTCCAGTTATAAAATAAGTTTTTATTCCTTCAATATAAGGATAATTTTCAACTATATAATCTACTTGCCTCAATGTATCATCTAAAAAATTATATTGAGAATAAACATTGTTTAATGGATATAGTCCTTCAGAAATATTTCCACATAATATGATATTTTTATAACCCAATTCATATGCTTTTAAATAAATATCATTCAATATAGATAATTGTTGATAAGTTGAGCCTATTCTAGTATCAGATATTGCAACAAATTTAAACTCATGATTATCATCCGTATGAAATTTATAATTATTATTTTCGTTTAATTCACTTTCTCCTTGATTAAGAATATATATATCATCATCCTTATTTTGAGTAAATATATTAATACCTTCTAATCTTAATTTTCTTAATAAAGATAAAGCTTCATATTTTTCGCACTTTAATATTTTGCTAACCTCAGTTAAACTGATTTCTTTTTTAGATAGTTCTTTTAATGTTTCCAATAATTCTAGCTCACTCATTTAATCCTCCAAAAAAAGAGTGCTCAAAAAAGAAACACTCTTATAAAGAAAAGGAAGTATAAGAATTCATTTTTTGTATATTACAACTAAATTTCATCTTATCACTTCCTATCTTAAAATAAGTATAACACTTTATTAATTTTGAAACAATATTTTAAATAAAAATTACAAATATTTTACTTATTATTTTCAATATATTTAAAAACTTCTTCTCTATCACTTAAATGATGTTTTTTAGTACCTATTATTTGATAATCTTCATGTCCTTTACCTAAAATTAGTAAAGTATCATTTTTATCTAACATACTCAAGCCTTCTTCTATTGCTTTCCTTCTATCAAATACAACTTTATAATTATCCTTTAAAACACCTTTTAGTATATCTTCCATTATTTTTTTCTCATCTTCACATCTTGGATTATCATCTGTAAATATAACATAATCAGATAAATCTGTTGCAATATTTCCCATTATAGGTCTCTTTTTTGGATCTCGATCTCCACCGCAACCAACTATTGTAATAATTTTACCCTTATTCATTTCTTTATGAGTCAATATTATTTTTTCAACAGCATCAGGTGTATGAGCATAATCTATTATTGCTAAAGATCCAAATACATCTATCGCTTCATTTCTTCCACTTGGTGGATAAATTTCACTTGCAACATTAATAATATCTTCAATTTTATAACCTAAATTATGTACAAAAGAAAGAGCAGTAATATAATTATAAATATTAAATTTTCCCAATAAATTAGTAGTTATATCATATATATTATCTTGATAAGAAAGCTTTATATTAGTTGTTAAATTATTAAATTTAAAATCAATTATATGATAATCACTATCTTTAAATCCTATAGATTTAAAGTTCTTATATTTAAATGATAAACCATATTCATCATCTATATTAGAAATCATTACACCATCATCTTTAATATAATTTAATATTTTCTTTTTAGCTTCTAAATAATTTTCCATAGTCTTATGATAATCTAAATGATCTTCTGTTAAATTCGTAAATCCTGCTACATCAAATTTAACGCCATTTATTCTTTCATAAGAAAGCGCATGGCTACTAACTTCCATGACTATAACTTCTGCACCTTTTTCAATAGATTCCAAAATTAAATTATATAATAGCAAAATATCTGGTGTAGTATTTGGTAATTCTCGTACAAATTCACTATTATAATAATAGCCAATAGTACCTATATAAGCATTATTAACATGCAATTTAGTTAAAATTTGACTAGTTAAATATGCTGTAGTAGTTTTTCCATTAGTACCAGTAATACCAATAAATTTAATATCTTTAAACTTAGAACTATAGTTTTTTACTAAATAATCATTTAAATATTTTTCCGAATTTTCTACAACTTGCGTTTCAACATCATATTTTCCATGCTCACAAATAATTTTTTTAGCTCCATTTTTTATTGCAGTTTCAATATAATCATGACCATCGACAGTATGACCCTTTATCGCTACAAAAATATCTCCATCATTTACTAATCTAGAATCTGTTTTTATTTTTAACATAAATACCTCCTACTAAATGTATTTCTTCAATATTTTTATTATTCCTACATAAGGTAAAGTAACGCATGTTTTTCGATTTTGTTGCTTATAAATATCAGTAAATGCTATACCTTCTCCCAATAATTCTTCATTATAATCATTTTCATTTATCATGTTCATGAAATTATTTATATATTCTATTGCATCTATAACATTTTTTCCAATAATATTTTTTAACATTATAGATGTACTTGCCGTTGATATAGCACAAGCTTCTCCATTAAAATGTATATCTTTTATTATTTTATCTTCTATTAATACATATAAATCTATATTATCTATACAAGATTCATTATTCGAATTTACTTTTTCATAGTTTAAATCATCTTTTCCATCTTTATTAAATGGATTTTGATAATTATCTAATATAATTTCTCTTTTTAATTCACTATCCACTTATATCATTTCTTTCATTATTTTTTCTTTATCGCTAATAAGTTCTACAAATTTATCAATCTCTTCATAAGTATTATAAAAATATAAACTAATTCTCAAGCTATTTTTTACCCCCGTTTTACTCTTTAATATTTTTGCACAATGATTTCCAGCTCTTACACATATATTATATTTATTTAAATAAAACGCAACATCTTGACTAAATATACCATCTATATTAAATGAAACTATTCCAGAATCACTTTCTAAATTTATTATATCAATATATGGAAGTTTTATAAGTTTATCAATTAAATAACTCTTTAACTTTTTTTCATAATTATTAATGTTATCCATTCCTATTTTATTTAAATAGTCTATTGCAGCTGAAAATCCAATTACTCCTGCTATATTAGGTGTACCAGCTTCTAATCTAGAAGGTAATTCTTTCAAATATACTTCATTTGGATTATCAAATGATTCATTCATACCTCCACCTAATCTCGTTGGATTAAGCTTTTCTAAAAATTCTTTTTTTCCATACAATACACCAATACCAGTAGGTCCACACATTTTATGTCCACTAAATGCTAAAAAATCTATATCACTTTTTTTAACGTCTACTTTTTTATGTGGCACTAATTGTGCTCCATCAATAATTACAAATATATCATTGGCATGAGCATATTTACATATTTCATCTATAGGTCTTTCATCGCCAACAACATTAGTTATTCCAGCTATGCTTATAACTTTAGTTTTAGGATTTATAGCTTTTATAACATTGTCCATTGTAACATGCAAATTCTCATCCAAGTCAATATAATTTATATTAATTCCTGATTCTTTAGAAAGTTTAAACCATGGAAGCACATTAGATGCATGTTCACTTTTTGTTAATAAAACTTCATCTCCACTTTCTAAAAAATTTTTAAAAAAGCCATCTACAATCATATTTAAAGAATCAGTAGTCCCCGACGTAAATATTACTTCATCAAAGTCAGCATTTATAAATTCTGCTACTTTCTTTCTAGCAGTTTCATATTGAACGTCAACTTTATAACTTATAGTATAATCACCTCTATGAGCATTAGCAGAATAATTATTATAGTAATCGCTAATTGCATCTATAACACATTTAGGTTTAA
Source organism: uncultured Bacilli bacterium (assembly GCA_947626515.1). Taxonomy (GTDB): domain Bacteria; phylum Bacillota_I; class Bacilli_A; order RF39; family UBA660; genus UMGS1124. The sequence continues at coordinate 26,939 of CANQSL010000002.1, read as the reverse complement.
AAGTAGTTGCTCCATTATCAAAATATATTATATTTTTATCAAGCATAGGAAAATCGTCTCTATATTCTTTCAAACTATTCGCCCCCTTCTATTAAATTTTTTTTATTTAGAAAACCATCTATAATTAATTTTGCACCATCTTCATTATCTATTCCTTTTGAATTTAAATAAAACAAATAATCTTTATCTATATTAGTTACACTTGCTGAATGATTTGCAATAACATTTTTAGTATCAATAAACATATTAGGTCTTATTTCAACTTTTCCTCCATTAATATTCATTATTTTTATATTTTCATATAATTCATTATCTTCTGTATCTTTTAAAACATTTCCATTTACATAAATATTACTATTACCACCATCGTTTACTCCATGTATATTAATTTTATTTTTGGAGCAATTTCCGCATAACTTGATATCTATATTTAATTCATAGCTATCTTTTGATAAATATGAATGATTATATACAAATTCAGTATTATTATATTGTTTTATTTTTATATTGTATTTTTTAGAACGTTCATTATATTCATGAATAATTAATTTCTTATTATCATTAATAGTTATATTGATATTTAAAGTATCATTATTATTTATATATAAAATTGAATCCTCTTCAATATTTAAATTTGCTATTAATTCATTATCCAATAATATTTTATTCATAATCTTTTTTCTTTCTTACATTATTTGTCCCATTAAAGCCAAGTTTTTCTATATCCTGTGCTAACTTATAATCTCCTGTTTCGACTATTTTTCCATCATTTAAAACATGAACATAATTTGGTCTTATTTTATCTAAAATATTAGTATGGTGAGTAATTATTAATATAGAACACGAGTGAGTATCAAAATATTCTTTTAAAGATTTACTTATTATATTTAAATTGTCAATATCAACTCCAGAATCTATTTCATCCAATAATATAAAAAATGGTTCTAATACCCAAAGATGCATAAGTTCATTTTTTTTTCTTTCTCCACCTGACATAGATTCGTTTATTCCCCTATGTATAAAACTTTTAGGAATATTTAATTTTTCACATACGTTATTCATTATTTTAGAAAACTCAAAAACATCATAATGCTTCCCTTTTACACTTTCTAATGCAATTTTTAACATTTCTGAGTTTTTAACTCCTTCAATTTCAATTGGATTTTGACTTACTAAATAGATTCCATTTCTTGCTCTTGTAGTAGTATCCATATTTAATAAATCTTTTCCATTATATAAAATACTACCCTTTTCAACTTTATAAGTATCATCCCCCATTAAAACTTTACATATAGTACTTTTTCCAGTACCATTAAGTCCCATAAGTGCATGAATCTCATTATTTTTTATATTTAAATTAAAATCTTTTAATATTATTTTTTTATCTACAGATACAGTTAAATTTTTTATTTCTAACATATATTCGTCACCAAACTTATTTTACTAAAATATTAAAAAAAAGTCTATAAATATAGATTTTTTCTTAATTATACTTTTTTATTGTTTCAAATAAAGTATTTTTATAACTTTCAAAATTTCCTACATCATAAGAATATCCATCTATAACTAATGCTTTTACATCTATTTTGTTTACCAAATCTGCTATAGCATTAACAAGTTGAATTTCATTTTTATACAAATTATTATTTTTTATATCACTTTCTATTTTATCAAATATATCTTTATTTATTATCCACATTCCAAAATTTCCAAAACATTTTCCATCGCTAGATAATTCTTTTTTAGCATAATTAATATCTGGCTTTTCAACATATTTTTCTATGTTCATTTTAGTTTTTTCTTTATTTATCCAATTACCTTTCATTATACCAACATTTTTAATTTCTTCATCTTTAATTACTTCACACGCAACTATATTAGTTTTTACTTCATCATAAAAATCTAACATTTGTTTTATTGGATGAATATTTTCTGATTCAAAATAAGTATCACCTAAAGAGATCAAAACTGGTTCGTCTTTTATATAATCCTTACATAAATAAACTGCATGTCCTAATCCCTTTTGCTCATGTTGAACAACATAATGAATACTTTTCCCTATTTTCAAAATATCTTTTTCATATTCTTTATATTTATCACTTAATTTATTGTAAATTAAAGCACTTATTTCCTTATTGAAAAAATTGTCATATATCTTTTCTTCATCTTCGCCAATTACTAAATATATATCTTTAATTCCATTAGATATTAAATCTTCTAATATTTTAAGTATTATTGGTTTAAATCCATCTTTATCTATTATTGGCATAAAAGATTTTTTTATTCCTTTACTCAAAGGATATAGTCTTGTCGCAAAACCTGCAACAGGTATAATTGCCTTAGTTATATTTCCCATAAAAACTCCTTATTTTATTTTTTCTAACATTTTAGAATAATAATTATTTTCCAGTAGTAGCTTACTCATATTTACCTTGTTATATACTTTATTATTCATTTTACTTATATAATCATCATCTATTACTATATCATCACTTTTTTTAGTAAATTTATTAGTTGCACTATTATATCTTCCATAATCACTTATCCAACTAAAATTATCAAAAATAGCAAGTCCTTCAGAATCACTCAATATATCATTTCCAATAATCATTCTAGAATCATAATTTGCACCAAATACATTTAATATAGTTGGAAGTACATCTATTTGACTACCTATTTTATCAACTTTTACAGTTTCTTGTTTATTATTCCAAAGTATAAAATTGCTTCTATTTATTTCAAAAGTCTTATCTCTTTCATAAGTAGAAATCTCATTTATTTCATTAATACTTAAATCATATGGATAATGATCACCTACCAAAGCAATGACTGTATCATCTAATAAATCTTTTTCTTCTAATTTCTTAATTAATAATTCTAAAGCTCGATCTAATTCAATTTGAGCTGCTAAATATGCTTTAGGTTTTAAGCTTATTTCTAATGAATCAACATAATCTCTATTTTTATTTGCCATTTGATTAGTATTCCAAGTATATCCCATATGACCACTTACTGTAACATAATAAACTAAAAATGGATTTTCATTATTAGCATAATCATCAAATGTAGCTTCAATCATTTCTAAATCGCTTGCAGGCCATAAATTACAATTAATTCTTGTTTCTAATCCATTATAGCATCCAGTATAATTATCAAATCCAATAGACTTTAAATATTTATCTCTGTCTTGAAAAGTATACGAACTATCATGATATGCATATGTATCATATCCCATATTTTTAAATATATTTGCATATCCAAATTGATAATTATTATTTCCTTTTCTCCAAACTCTAGAGAGTAATGATAAATCTGGATACAATCCAGTCAGTTCTTGAAATTCCCCTCCAATCGTACTCAATATAACTGGTGAATAAAAATTTTCAAAAACAAAACCTGAATTAGTTAATTTATAAAGTGTAGGTGTCAAAGTCTTATCAACTGCAATCGAATTAAAGCTTTCTGCCATAAATAATATTAAATTTTTTCCCTTATATATTCCTGTATAATCATTTTGTTTCGTACCCTCTTCATCTTTAAAATAATTATGCATCTTTTTTAAAGTACTATCTGTTTCATTTGTTGCAAAATAACTAAAATCAATATCTAAATTATTATATAAAACTTTTTTAGGAACCTCTATTTCTTCTGGTGAAGTAGTTTCTTTGTCAATGCTTTTATTAATTTGATTTTCAAAACCAAAAATTCCTCTTTTTATTTCTAGTTCTAATGATGAAAGTACTCCCATTTTTTCTTTATATAATGACATATTATCTATTTTGTAATATAAAGAATAGATAGAATTATCTCTATTTTTATCTATTAAGAAAGATATCTTATAAAAAGAAAAACTTATAATCATAGATAGTATAACTATAAATATATTATTAATTTTAATGTTAATTTTTTTCCTATAAAATAAAATTAATATAATCGGTATTAATATAATTATTATAAATACTGAATTAGTCAATATTTTTTTTATTACATCACCTATAAAAGAAATCAAATTATTAGACATTCCCAATACTTTAAAAGTAAAAAATACACCTAATATTTTTTTATATAAAACCTCTATTAAAAATAAAAATGTATATAATTCGATAATTATATAGTGTATAAAATTTATTTTACATTTTCTTAACATATAAGTTATCAATGTCCAAAAAGAAGATAAAAAAATTATGTTTAATAAAATACTTACTAAAGAAAATGAAAAAAAATTATCTGCACAAAATATTCTAAATACTAATTCTTCAAATAAAAAGAAAATAAAATATATAAAAAAAATATTAATATGTCTTTTTTTCATAGCATACTCCTTAGAAAATATTAATAATTTTAGGTATAAAAATAATACATCCTATTATTGCAGCCGATATTGCAACTATTAAAACAGCTCCCGCAGATACATCTTTCGCTAATTTTGCTTTTTCATTTTTATTTGGGCACACCATATCTACTACTGTTTCAATTGCCGTATTAAATAGTTCAGCACTTATAACTAATCCAAATAAAATAATACATATAAACCATTCAAATTTACTTATTTTTAGCAAAAAGCCTGACAACGTAACTAGCAAAACCATCATTACATGTATTTTCATATTTTTTTCGCTTTTAAAAGAACTAATTATGCCTTCTATAGCATATTTAAAACTTGTTAATATTTTTTTTGTTTTATTTTTCATACTACACCTATATTAATTATAGCATTAATTTATGATAATAAAAAGCATATAAATAATATATGCTATTTTTTATTTAATTCTTTCAGTTTATATAATATATTTATCGCTTCAATTGGAGTAATATTCAATATATTTATTTTATCTAATTCTTTTGAAAGCTTGTCTTCAGTGGCAAACTCAAATTTAATTTGTTCGGTCTTTTTTGGAACTTCTTTTTTATTATTTTCATAAACGTTTAATATTTCTTTTGCTCTTAATATTACGCTTTCTGGCATATTAGCAAGACTTGCAACATGAATACCATAACTTTTATCGACTGCACCATCTTTTACTTTGTGTAAAAAAGTTATTACTCCATCTTTTTCTGTCGCTTCTACATGTACATTTTTTATTCCATTATTATTTTCAAGTGCAGTAAGTTCGTGATAATGTGTTGAAAATAATGTTTTACACTTTATATTAGAATTTACATATTCTAATATAGACTGTGCAATACTTAAACCGTCATAAGTTGCAGTACCTCTTCCTAACTCATCAAATAAAATTAAACTGTTTTGCGTAGCATTTGTTATTGCATTTTTAGCCTCTAACATTTCTACCATAAAAGTAGATTCTCCACCAACCAAATCATCGCTTGCACCAATTCGCGTGAAAATCGAATCAAATATTGGAAGGGTTGCACTGCTAGCTGGTACAAAAGATCCTATTTGAGCTAAAATAATTGTTATAGCAAGCTGTCGCATATAAGTACTTTTACCACTCATATTAGGTCCAGTAATTAAAAGAGTATTTACATTGTTTGGCATATAAATATCATTTTTTACATACTCTATATTACTTACACTTTCTACCACTGGATGGAAACCATCTTTTATGTCAATTACTCTTTCATCTATTAAATTTGGTCTAACTAAATTATATTCTTCACTAACTATAGATAGTGATGTATAAGCATCCAACAAACTTAATATGTAAGCTGTACGTTTTATTTCTGAAATCGATTTCTTTATATTATTTTTTATTTCAATAAATAAATTATATTCTAACTCTATTATTTTTTCTTCAGCATTTAATACCAATGCTTCTTTTTCTTTTAAAAGTGGAGTTATGAACCTTTCAGCATTAGTTAAGGTTTGTCTTCTCTCCCAACCATATTCATCTTTTATTTTATCAAGTTGACCTTTTGATACTTCTATATAATATCCAAATACTTTATTAAATCCAACTTTCAAATTATTTATACCAGTTTTTTCTCTTTCTGTCATTTCTAAGCTACTTATAAATTCTTTTCCACCACTGCGCAAAGTCTTTAATTCATCTAACTCACTATTATATCCCATTTTTATTATATTTCCCTCTTTAATTGTAATTGGAGGGTCTTCAAAAATACTATCTTCAAGCAAATTATATAAATCTTCATGAGTAGACAACTTGTAATTTAAACCTAATTTATTAATTATTTCTACAATATTTGGCAAAACTTTAAAAGATTTTTTTATTTGTAACATATCTCTAGCATTTAAACTACCACATATTACTTTTCCACATAATCTTTCTAAATCATAAACTTCATATAAATCATTTCTAAGTTGTTCTCTCAACATAAATTCATTATTTAATTTTTCTATAATATCCAATCTTTCATCAATTAATTTCTTATCCTTTAATGGATGTTGTAACATATTTTTTAAAGTTCTTGATCCCATAGCAGTTTTCGTTTTATCTAATAACCATATTAAAGAATACTGTCTATCTTTTAATCTCAAAGTTTCAAATAATTCAAGATTTCTTATTGTATGTATATCCATATTCAAATAATTATCTTTTATTATTATTTCTACTTCCATCATATGATCTAGTTCGTTTAACTCAGTTACTGATAAATAATAAAATAAATGTTTAATACCTTCTATTACTTTTTCATCATTTACTTTTTTATAACAACTTTCATATTTATCTTCTAATAACTTATCAGATATCGTTATGTTAATGTCATATGTATTTTTTAATATGTTTAAAATTTCTAAATCAAAATCACTTTTTATTAATATTTCTTTTAAATTTAAATTTAGAATTTCATTTATTAATTTATCTTTATCTTTTAATATTTTTTCACTATATAAATTTCCCGTAGAAATATCTGCATATGTAATTATAAATTCATAATTATTATCTAAAATACTTCCAATATAGTTAGACTCTTTACTATCTAAATATTCTAAGTCTACCAAAGTTCCTTTACTAAATACTTGTACTACGCCTCTTTTAACCATCCCTTTTGTTTTAGCAGGATCTTCTAATTGCTCTACTATTGCAACTTTATAAGACTTATTAACCAATTTTTCAATATAAGATTTTACAGAATGATGTGGAACTCCACACATTGGGACTCTTTCTTTTAAACCAGCATTTTTTCCTGTTAAAGTTAATTCTAATTCTCTACTCGCTATTTCTCCATCTTCAAAAAATAACTCATAAAAGTCACCTATACGATAAAAAAGCAACACATCTTCATAATCTTTTTTTATATCTAAATATTGTTGCATCATAGGAGATAAATCTTCATAGTTTACTTCATTTCTCTTCATAATAAACCTCATTAAATATTATAACAAAAATTAAAAAAATGTATATTTTTTAATACACATTTTTAATATATTTTTATTCAAAACTATCTATTGTTTTAATCATTTTATTATAATTTTCTCTAGATATAGTAATAGATTCTATAAAATAATATTGATTATCATAATCTCTATAAGTAGATTTTTTTAAATCATTTAATAATACATTAATCATTTTAATATAATCTATATCAATTCGTATATACATGTAATTTATATAATGATATTCTCCATTATCAAGAGTACTTATTTCATAGCTATCTTTTAAATCAACATCGACATAAGGTAAATGTTTTATTTTTACAATAATATTTTCTTCTTCATCATCAAATATAATATTATTAGTATTCCATATATCAAGAACTTTTAAATTATCTTCTACCTTTATAGTAAAAGTTTTAGAATCATAATTTAAAGAATTATTTTGCTTTTTTAAAGTCATAATCTTGCTAACAGAAATGCCACTTCCGACTCCAACTAAAACCAAAGCTATTATAAAGGTTATAAATATTCTTCTAAATTTAATGACCCTATTAAATATAAATTTAAACAATAACTCTATTATGTTATAATTTACTATTACTAATCCAATAAAAGAAATTAGTATACCAAAAAATAATAATCCATATTTTAAAAATATAAATAAAACAGTTGAAGTAAAAATCAAAAATACAAAACTAATTATTGAAAAAATAAGAATAAAAGCACTAAAAGTTTTTACACAAAATACAATTATTTTTGATAAAAGCATAAAAAATGAATAAGGAGTATGTTTTGGATCTCTAATTACAATCTTCTCTTTAGTTATTTTCTCAATATATTTTTGTTTATTTTTTTCTATATCTTCTTCTATTTCTCTTTTATCAATTGTATTATCAGTAATAGTTATAAAGTAATCTAAATATCTTATTTTAAATAAATGTATAAATATTATTAGTCCTAAAGCAATAGAAATAATACTATAAATAAAATTCAAAAAAGCATATAATTTATAAATTATATTATTATTTATTTCACTAAATAACTTTATTAATATTGATTCAAATATTTCATGAATAACAGCAAAACCAGCAATTAAAAATAAAATAATTAAAATCATTTCTATGATACATGATAATTTTTGTTTAAGATTCATTGACCAAAACATATTATAAGTTTTAGTTATAAAATCCAAAAAATCTTTTAACCATTTTGCAGGATTTTTTTTATTAGAATTTAAATTATTATTTCCTATAGCATCGTCATCTAATAAATCTTCTAATGTACAATTTAGAACTTTACATATATTAATCATTGTACTCATATCTGGATAACTATTTCCACTTTCCCACTTAGAAATAGCCTGTCTGGACATATTTAACTTTTCTGCCAAAGTTTCTTGACTTAAATTATTGGCTTTTCTTAATTTTACAAGTTTGTCTTTAAACTTCATTTTTCTCACCTCTAATGAGAATTATATGCTATTAATTATCGGTAGCACAACCTAAATTTAGTATCATTTTGTATAAATTTAGTAGCATTATACTTTTTAACTTCTTCTATTTATACTTATCAATTCATAATCCTCTGTAAGTTGTTTAATTCTTTCTATAATTCTTCTTGATTTTACTTTATCAATACTATTTTTTGTCAAACTTAAATGAGATTCTAACTCCTCAATTGTTAAATTTGATGTAAAAAATGTTGCTAAATTATTTTCCATTCTATATTGTAAAATAGTTCCTAAAACTTCATCTCTACTCCAAGAAGTAACCGTCTCTGCTCCTATATCATCAATTAATAAAAGGTCGGTGTTTTTAAGTTCATACATTAAATCACTGTAAGTTGTATCCTCAAATTTATCAAAAGTAGATTTTAAAGTTGAAAGTAACTCGGGATAATATACAACAAAAGCATTATAATTTTTTTTAGCTAATTCATTAAATAAAGCTGCAATTAAATAAGTTTTTCCACTTCCGAATGAACCATGTAAATACATTCCTTTTTTTAAAGTTGGATATTTATCGAAAAACTTCTTTAAATATTTAATTATGTTAACTCTCTTTTTATCTGAAATATCAATTTCACTCATTTTAGCATTTTTTAAGTCATTTGAAAGTCCAAACATCTTTGCTCGTTTTATAGATTCATAAGCTATTTCTTTATTTTTATATTTACAAGCGACATAATTGAATTCTAACTTTCCATTAATTAATTTAGGATAATATACACATCCCACAACACTATTTTTACATGCTGTAAGTCCAGGACAATTTTCACAATTGTTTAGGTTTTCAACAGTAGTTTCTAATTTCGTTGTATATTTCATCCCTACTTTATCATCTAATTTAAAACTATTAACAAGTTTTTTAAATTTTTCATCTTTCATGGCTTTTATATAATCTTTATATAATAAATCATTTAAATTAGCATTATATAATCCTTCTTTTTTACAATCCATCTTTTCCATAAATATCACCTAAAATCTTTTAATAAATCTTCTAATTCTTGCTTTTCTTCTTGTGAAATATCTTCTTTTTCATTCATTTCATTAAACCATACTGGAGTATTTTCTGTTGATTTATTAAATACTTTTTTATTATTTTTACTATGTTCTTTCTTTGCTCTTTCCATAGCGGCTTCTGCAGTAGTGATATTACTTCTAATCCACCCTCCCGCTATAGCTTCAATATAAGTTCTGTTTAGCTTATTATCATTAATTCTTAATACATAATCTATTAAAACATTTATTACTGCCGGTTTCATTTTCAGTTCAACTGCTAAATACTCTAATATTTTTAAATCTCTATTGCTAGGTTTTATCCCTTTATTCTTCCCTCTTAAAAAATCATAAGGACTAGTATTTTCAAATACATATATCATTTTTCCTTTATTAGAGGAATCATTATATGTACTCTTTAAATATTCTGGTTGAGTTCTATATATCAAAGTTGGCAAATTTCCATTTGAATTAAAATCATAATATTTTCTTACATTATTAATTAATTTATCTTTACTAATCATACCATTATCTTCTATACTTAAGCGAATTAAATCTACCATTCTAATTGTATCAATATCATATACAAATGATAAATTATTTATTAATTCTTTAACTTTATTATTAAAGGCTCTATCACTTATTATATTTTTAGGAATACTACTAATAATCATATCGAAATCAATACTATTTTTCATATTTATTCCTAATTCTTTTCTTTCTATAGAATCATTATTTTTATCGAATTTGCTAACACTTATATAAGTTTCATTTAACTTACTACTTATATCAGTATAACCTTTTAAATCAATACTATTTTTTTTATAAAATTTTATTAATTTATTATATTCAGCTTCACCAATATTATTATAAAGTATAACATTCATTATAGGATGATTTAAAAATTCATTAGGATTCATAGGACTATAAATTTCATAAATATAATTATATTGATTATTATTTTCTTTAGCAAAAGTTTTTATTAAGCCTACTGATTCCAATGACTTTAAAGCTAGTTTTATTAAATCTAAACCACTTTTTAAAACTATCATTAAATGATGATGTGTATAAGTATCATTTAATTCTAAATCACTTAAAAATGTAAAATATAAGCTTACTGCCATGGGACCTATTATAGGTTGATATAAATTTATAATAACTTTTTTATCATATTCAGTTACAATACTTTTATTAACAACTTGATATATATCAGCTGGAAGCAAAGTAATTTGTTTCATTATATCACCTACTTAACTTTTTTAATATAACCTTATCTTGACTTTCTTCTATACATAATTTTACAGCATATTCATTCCAAATGGAAGAATCTATTATTACTTTTTTTCTTTTATATTCATTTAACATATCTTGATAAAATTTATTTAACATTATTCTATGATTTAATAATTTTTGCAAAATCTCTAACTTTAATTTTTCATTACTTGTGATAATTATTTTATCAGTATGTGATATATAATTTAAATTAACAGTACCATAATTAAATAATATTTGAGAAGGATTTATAACTAAATTTTTGGATTCATAATAATTTTTATTAAAATCTCTATCCATTAGTTTATTAATTAATAAATTGTATTCTTTAATATTTAAAACATTTATATTTAACCTATTAAGATTTTCTAATGATAAAATTTTAGTTTCTTTAGAAAATCCTTTTTTATAATCAAATTCTAATACATTTTTATTAAAATATATATTTATTAATTTATCAGTATCTTCAATCTGTTTTTTTATTTTATTTAAAATTATTTCATTTAATAAATATTCTTTTCTTAATCCTATTAATAAATCTAAAAATAAACATTCCTGCATACTAATCACCTAATTTATTATAATATCATAACAAGAAAAAAAATAATAGAAATTTCTATTATTATAATCTTATTTAATCTTTTTATTCATAAATTCTTGTGCTGCTAAAATATAAGGCTTTTTTAAAGTTTTAATAACTTCTTTTTCTTTTTCATCAATAATATTATTATTTATATAATCAGATATACCACTATTAATATTTGATAATAAAACCATAGGGTCATATCCTTCTTTAATACCTTTTATTTCATTTAAAACAATTATTCTTCTAATATCTTCTAAAATATTTTTTTCATTATTATAACTGCTTATTTTAGAATGTATATATTCATCTATTTTTAGGGAAACATTATCTGAAAAAACGGTTTTAGTAGTTTTATATAATGCAACTTTAAATTCTTCTATTTTTTCTTTAATATATTTTAATTGTTCTATATCATTATTTGAATATTTAATAGAACTCGTAATTATTTCTTCTACTATTTTTTTAATATATGACATAATAAATTCACTATCATTAATTATTGATGGTTCAAATACATCATAAAAATTAGATTTATTATTATAATTAATATTTTCTTCAACACTCTCAGTTTTTGTAGTTTTATCTATATTTTCTTTAATCTCTTTAGTGATATCCTTTATTATAGATATTAATGGATTGTCATCTCCTATTATGTCTTTCATTTTATTATTAGCTAATTCTTTACCCATATTTAATAATTCTTTAAAAAATTCTTCTTCACTCATATTAAACCTCGCTTTTTTTAAAGTTATTATACTTTATTTAAATAAAATGTCAAATAAAAATAATTTAAAAATCTTTTCATATCTATTAAATTATTTATATACTTTAAAATATAAAATAATAATCCCTGGTATAAACATTAAACATTCTATTCTTTTTAATATAAATATTAAATATTCTAAAAAATTATATCCCATATTTAATAAATTTAAATATAAAAATGAATATACATTTGAGATAGAAATAAGTAAACAACCTAATAACATATAAATTATTTTATTCATATTAAATAATATTATTTTATTTTTAAAAAAAAACTCAAATTAAAAATTTATTATTGATATTAGCTCTAGATCTAGAGTTCTTTTATTATAAATATCTACTTTAAAAATTAAAAAAAATATCGTATTTTAATTTTTATAGTAAAAATTTAAATTATAAATGGAAGGAGGTGAAATATTGGCAAAAAGGAAAAATAACATATATAAAAGAAAAGATGGAAGATTTGAAGCAAGATATGTAAAAGAAAGAGATGAGATAGGAAGAATTAAAAAATACGGCTTTATATATGGAAAGACTTATAATGAAGCAAAGATAAAAAGAGAAATGATTTTAAAAAAAGAAAAATTAAAACTAAACTCTAACAAAAAATTGTTTAAAAATGAAATAAATAAGTGGTTAAATACTAAAATATCTATTAAAAATTCGAGTTATTATAATTATTTTGTAATTGTAAATTCAAAAATTATTCCATTTTTTATTAAAAATACTTTAAATGATATAAATGAAAATTTAATTATTAATTTTTATAAATCATTAAAGGATAATAAATTAGGAAGTAAAAGAATTAAAGATATATTGATAGTATTAAAACAATTTTTAGAATATGAAAAAATATATATAAAATTTGAAATGCCAAAAGTAAAAAGAAAAGAAATAGTTACTTTGCAAAATAATGAAATTGAAATAATAGAAAAAAAAGCATTAAAATCAAATGATATAAAGACGTTTTCAATATTACTTGTTTTATTTTCAGGATTAAGAATTGGAGAACTATGTGCTTTACAGTGGAAAGATATAGATTTTGAAAATCAAGTCATACATATTAATAAAACCTTAGTTAGAATTAAAAATGATGAAAACCATAGTAAAACTAAAGTAATTGTAGATATACCTAAAACTGAGTTATCCATTAGAGATGTACCAATACATAAAAATATATTAAATCAATTAAAAAAGTTTAAAAAAAACGATGATTATTATGTCTTAACTAGCTCTCATACTTTTATTACAACGCAAAAATATTATATATTTTATCAAAAATTTCTAAAAAAATATAATATTAAAAAATATAATTTTCATGCATTGAGACATACATTTGCAACTAGAGCACTTTTAAATGGAATAGATATAAAATGTCTAAGTGAAATACTTGGTCATTCTAGTGTAAAAATAACTTTAGACATATATGTACACATTAAAACTCAAGAAAAAATTGATCAAATTAATAAATTAACTTTTTTAACTTTTAAAGATTAAAACAAAAAAATCATTAGTAACCTTATTAATGATTTTTTATTGTACTAAAATATCATTAATGATATAATTTGGATTATTAAGGAGAAAAATATATGGATATAATTGGTATTATTGCTGAATATAATCCATTTCATAATGGACATATATATCATATTAATAAAATAAAAGAAATGTTTCCTAATTCAATAATAATATTAGTTTTAAATGGTTACTTTTTAGAACGTGGTGAGATTAGCATAGAATCATTAGAATCTAAAACTAAATGCGCACTTTTAAATAAAGTGGATATTGTTTTAGAACTTCCCTTTATTTTTGGAAGTAATTCAGCTGATACTTTTAGCGATAAAGCTTTAGAAATATTAAATGAAATGAAAGTAGAAAAAATAGTTTTTGGAAGTGAATCAAACGATATTGATTTATTGACAAAAGAAGCTAAAAATCAACTTAAAGAAAATTATAGCAATAAAGTAAAAGAATATTTAGACAACGGAATAAATTACCCTACTGCACTAAATAATGCACTAAATTCAAAAATTAATACACCTAATGATTTATTAGGATTATCTTATATAAAATCGATTATAAAAAACAAATATAATATTGAACCTGTACTTATAAAACGTACTAGTGATTATCATGATAAAAAAAGTAATCGCAATATAATAAGTGCCTCTAATATTAGAGAAAAAATTAAAAATAATAGAGATATTGACAAATATGTTCCAGATACAAAATATATAAATAAAATTGATTACGAATTATATTTTAAATTACTTAAATATAAAATTATAACAGATAATAATTTAAAAGATTATTTAACTGTAGATGAAGGAATTGAAAATAGATTAAAAAAAATTATTACTGAATGTAATAATATAGATGAATTGATTCAAAAAACAAAAACAAAAAGATATACTTATAATAGAATAAATAGAATGTTTATTCATATATTAGTAGGTCTTAAAAAAAGTGATAGATTATCTTTAGATAAAAATGAATATATAAGAATACTAGGGTTCAATAATATAGGTAAAAATTATATTAATAAAATTAAAAAAGATACAAATATTCCTATTGTATCTAACTTAAAAAATATTAATTCTAAAATATTAGATTATAATATTAAAGCTTATAAAATATATAATTTATTAAGTGAAGAAAATATATTAGAATTCGAAAAAAGAAATAAACCTATTATTTTCTAAATATACTTTTAAGTTTCATAAAAGGTTTTTTTACTTCTTCTTCATAATTTATTAATGACGTTTCATATATTTCTTTTTGTTTTAAAATTTCTTGAATCCATTCAGGTAATAATTCTTTTTTTACATAAAGCTTTTTTATTAAATCAAATTCTTTATGTAAAGTTAAATCTAAAGCTTCCAAAAAGAGAGTATTATTTTGTATAATTTTATTTTTATTAAACTCAAATTTTATATCAAATATTTTAGATGAATCAATTGTTTTATATATTTTTAACCATAAGTCATCTATTTCTAGTACACAATCAAAATTAACAGGCTCAATATTATATAATTTTTTCTTTAAATATCTATTTTCATTAAAAAGCTTAAACATTTCTATCAACGAGCTTGAAATATTTTTCATAATAATTGATAAAAAAGCATCTTTATCATAACCTTCAGGTGGATAAATTCCAGTATTGTCAGAATTTATATAAGTATATCCATTACGATATTCAAAACTTATATTATTTTCTAAAGATTTTTCTCGAACATAACCGTCTTTATTAAATATTAGATAATAAAATCTTAAATTAAAGTAACCACATTCATTCAGATAATTACCAATTTTAATTTCATCAAATTTAATTGTTCTTTGATTTTCATCAATTAAATTTAGTGTTTTTAAAATTGTTTTTATTTTTTGATAACAAATATCAATTTTCTCTTGATACTTTATAATAGAATTACATATTACTTCATATACATCGTATAAAGAGACCTCATCTTCTTTAGGAGTAGTAGTGTTATTAATAAATATTTTTAATTTATCAATATAACTCATTTTTGGTTCTTCTCTTCTCATATAATTATCCCATCCTTTAATATTTATTTCTTTATCTGTATAAAAAAGTATGCTATTTTGAGGTTCATAAAAGAAAATATCATAAAAAGTCACATCACGATTTTCGGCTAAAATAATTTCTGCACACTTTTCTTTATATTTTTTTTCTATTATAATTGGTGTACAATATTTTATATTAAAATTTTTATCTTCAGGATAATTAATCAATTTGTTGTAATGTTCTACTGTAATCATTATTTATCACCTTACATAAACTTTTTTTTTATTTTTTTTAAAAATTTTAAATTACTTTGAGATTGATTTTCTATAGTTTCTTTATTTTCACTACCATTATCGACTAAAGATTGTTCATAAATCTTTTTTAATTTAAGTTTTTTTAATTCTTCTTGCATCCATTTTGGCAAATCGCTATTTTTTATATATATTTTTTTAACTAAATCTAATTCTTTTCCAATAGTTAGATTTAAAATATTCCCTGAATTTGAAAAGTTATCAAAATCTTCATATGCAACTGATAAATTAAAAATTATGTTTAAAACATCCCTTTGATTTATATTTTTTGTAATTAAAATATTATCTCCTATGCAAACACTTAAATCGATATTAACTGGTTTTATATTACAAATATAAAAATCTAAAAATGAATAATTTTTTTGAGTTTCATAAATATCATATAAATTTTTATAAATATAATAAAGTAAATCTCTTTTTAAGTTTTTAAGTTCAAAAGTTGAATCGATTTTTTCTAAAAAAATATCTCCATCTTTTTTTAAAAATATAACTTTATCATTGCAAAAAATTTTATCACTTGTACTTTCAAAATAGCGTAGATTTAAAATTAATCTTCCATTTTCTGAAATATGATTTTCAAAAAGCACATCTCGATAATTAATTATATAAGCTTCTTCTTCCCCTTTAACACTATACTTTATAAAGTCTTCTATTTCATCGTAGTCCTCTTTTAATTTTAAGTGATATTCCTTAGTATAAGTTTGCAATAAAGAGTAAACATCATATAAACTAGATACCTCATCATCTTCTTTATAAGTACTCACTAAAACTTCCTTTATTTGCGTTTCAAATTGATTCATTTCATTATTTTCATTTGTAAAACTATAATTTGTATTAATATACATATCTGTATAAAAATATACTGTTTGATTATCTTTCTCATACAAAATATCATAGAATTTAGCATTTTTATTATTATTTAAAATATATTCTATATATTCATTAAGTTTATCCTCATCAATGATATTTGATGTGCGATATTTTATATTATTATTTATAATATGATCTTTATCATGTTCATAATTAATTTTGTCTTTGTAATTATCAATAGTTATTATATCCATTTAACATTATTCCTTTATATTATTTTAATTTTATTAAATAACTTTTTACTTTAGAAAAAATATTTTGAGATACATTTGGCTGTTCTTCAATTTCAATTAAAGAATTTTCATAATTTTTTTTATCTAAGATACCTTTTAAATACTCTTTCATCCATTTTGGCAAATTTTCCGTTTTAACATAAATTTTTTTAAAAATATCCATTTCTTTTCCTTTTGTCATAGAAATAATAGAAGATGAATTGGAATTATTTTCAATTTTTTTGGTTCCTTTAGGATTATATATAATATCTAAAACAAATTTATCATCGATAATTTTCATAATTTCTAATTTAAATTTAAATATATTAAAAAAGCAATTTAAATTATTAACTTTGATATTAAGAGATGATTGATTTAACATAATATCAAAATAACTTTGTTTTTCAAATAATTTCACTAAAATAGTATAAATTGATAAAAAAATATTATTTTCAATATTTTTAAAATCTTTTTTATCTGATTTAATTTCTTTTTCTTTAATATAAATATCACCATTTAAATTTTTTGAAAAAGTTATTGTTATATCATTATGTTTGGTAGAATATTCACTAAGATAAATGTTCCATTCTAATATTTCAAAACACATAGTTAATTCTTTATCACTATTTATAGTGTTAATAAATTTAATATTAGATATTTTATAATAATCACTTAGTAAAATTGCTTTACTTATCTCTTTTTCGATTTGTTTATAACTTTCATCTAATAAACTAAAATATTTTTTAGCAAAAAATTCTAATGTATTAGCAACATCATATAAAGAAACAGTATCTTCTACAAAATTATTAGAATTGATAGTATTTTTTAATTCATTTAAAAATAAATCTAATGAATTTATATTATTTCCATTATCATTTTTAAGTTCTATTTCTTTATCGGTAAAAAATATTATTTTTTCTAAAGATGTAATATAAGTTATATTATAAAAATTAGTACCATCATTCGCTTTTAATATATTTTCTATAAAATTATGAAGTTGATTTTTATCACATTTAAATTCTCTAGAATATTTTATTTTGTCATCACTCTTATTTTTTTTTAAAAAATTTTCTGCATCATCTATAAAATTAATATTTTTTTTATAATTATATAAATCTATTTTCATATTACCTCGCCTTAAAAATATCTTTCACTTTTTTTAATATTATATTTTTTTCAATATAATTACTTGCAGAATTTTCATATTCTCTTGTTTTTAATAAATTAAATACTTCACTTTGTAACCATTTTGGTAAATCATTTATATTTATGTATATTTTTTTAAATAACCCTTTTTCTTTTCCATTCATTGTAGTTAAAATTTTAGCAGAATTTGAATTATTTGAAAAAATACCATCTTCACAATTGTAAAATATATCAAATAATTCTGTTCTATTAGTAATTTCAACACACTTTGGTTCAATAAAAATTGATATATCAAAATTTGTAGCTTTAATATTAAAAACTTCTGTTTCTAAAAAATTTGCAGCTTCTTCTTGAGCTTTATAAATATTTATTAAATCGTTAGATATTTTATCAAGTAACAATTTAGGAAACAACTTGTTAGCTTGGCTAGAAACATCACCATTAATGTTTACCCATTTAACTGATATATCTCCATTATTTATTATAAATAAAATTTTACAGTTAGAATAATATGATCGTGCTCCAAAAGAAATAATAAATTTATTGCCTTTTGTTATTGAATTATCAAATTCTACATAATAGCCATAATACTTAGAAGTATTGTTTTTTTTAATTTCTTTTTTAAAGGCTAAAAAATCATTTTTAAACTTGTTAGACACATTAATTAATTCTCTTTTAATATTTTTATAACTTTTTTCAATAATATCATAATATTTCCTTGCATATTTATTCATTATTAAACAAACATCATATAAAGATATTTGATTATTTTCATCACTATTAGGTTCTTTTATATTTTTTAATGTCTCTAATATTTTTATTGTATTATTCTTTCTATATGAATCTTCAGAATATTGATTCCAACTATCTATATCAATTTCCTTATCCGTATAGAAAATTAAAGCGTATTCATCAGCATTATATCTAATATTATAAAACGTTACATCTTTATTTGATTCAATTATATTTCTTTTACAAAGAGCAGCAAATTCTGAACTAGTTATTCCATGTATTGTTTTAACAAACTTTGCATCATTTACTTTTTTATAATCTTTTTCCATTATATCCCCCTTTAAATTTAATAAATTTTTTATTCTCATATACTATTAATTCTTCTTTTAAATAGTTAGGTAAATCTTCTCTACTTATATATACTTTTTTAAATAATAATGCTTCAGCTCCCTCTGTAAGAGATATCACTGTAGAGGAATTAGAATTATTTATAATTTTATTATCTTTAAAAGAATAAGAAATATCTAAAATATTATCTTTTATTTTATCTTTTAATACTAATTTCAGATCTTCTATAGAAAGATTTGCATTAAAATTAATTGGTTTAATATTACATACAGTTTGGTTAAACATATCATAAAATTTATTATAAAGTTTAAAAATATTTAATAAAGATGGATAAATATCGCGTAAAATAACTTTATCGTAATTATTTTTAACAAATTTCTCATATGTTGAACTAGATTCATCATAACCATGAATACTAGAAGAAATAAATATATCTTCATTATTTTCTTTAAAACGAATTGTATATCCACTTTCATCAATATCAAAAGAAATTTCAAATATTTTTGATTTTTCTACAACATTGTCAAAAGATATATTATTTATTTTATATTCACTATAAGATTGTAATTGTTTAGAAATTTGATTATATAAAAAATGTTTTGTATCTTCGTATTGCTTATATAAATTATTTAATATATTGCTTAATTCGTATAAAGATATACCTTCATTTGAAGCAACAGGATTAACAATTAAATTTTTTAGTTCTTTTAAAAAGCATTCTAAAAAATTTTCATTAGCACTATTTCTATTTTTCCAAGCGCTTATATCAACTTCTCTATCTGTATAAAATTTTACGGTCTCAGTATAATCCGCATATTCTATCAAATAAAAATTAACGTTTTTATTTGATTCAACAATAATTTTTTCACAAGTTTTCGCGTCATTTGTTTCTATTGTTTTACAAAATTTTATTAAATTATATTTTGGCATATCTTTTATATCCGAATGATTATGTACATATTCCATAATATTTTCCCCCTTCTTATACTAAAAAATAGTATTTTGCGTGAAATACTATTTTAACATAAAAAAGTAATATGTCAATTACTTATAAGCTTCTAAATAATTTATTTTTATATTTTTTGACATAAATTTATTTTCATATTCAGTCAAAACATTATCAATATCTTCATTTTCTAAATCTAAACTAACTTTTTTAAATTTATAACCATAAGTTGAAAGACTTTCAATAGAATAAGCAAATAAACCTATATTATCAGTTTTTTGAATTATATGATTCTTATTTTTAAAGACTTTATCGTATAATTTTAAAAAAGAATCACTAGTAAGTCTTCTTTTAGCATGTCTTTTTTTAGGCCAAGGATCAGAAAAATTCAAATAAATTGTATCTATTTCTTTATAAAATACCTTATCTATATTAATAGCGTCCATTCTAATTAGCTTTATATTTTTTAAATCTAATAACTCTAACTTTTCTACTGCTCTTACTAAAACTGATTCATATTTTTCTATTCCTATAAAATTAACATTGGGAAACTTTTGTGCCATTTTTATAATAAAGTCTCCCTTTCCCATGCCTATTTCAATATTTATAGGATTATCATTTTCAAATAACGTATTATATTTTTTTATATAATTTTCTGGATTTTTAATAACATAGTTAGATTTATTTACGATTAAATCAGCATTTTTTACATTTCTCAAACGCATAATATCACTTCCTTAAAATATAATCATATAATGTATAGAGGAGGAAATCTAGATGAAAAAAGATCGTAATTCATTCTTTTCTGAATATAATATGAATGCTTATAATACAATGCAGCCAATGATGCAACAACCAATGATGATGCCAAATCAAGTATCTAGTCAATCATCTTTTTATTCAGGCCCTGCATACGATACTTCAATGATGCAAAATAATATGATGAATCAGAATACATATACTGAAAATATTGATTCTAGAATATCAAAATTAGAGAGACAAATCAATAGATTAGAAACAAGAATTAGCAAACTAGAAAGTGAATTAAGTACTTCTAATGGAATACATACAGAAAGTGAAACAATTTATAAAAACAATATGTATATGGTTTAAACTTACAATAAGTAAGTTTTTTTATTTATATAAAATCATAGCACTAAAACAATATATTTGTTCTTCTCCAAATATTGCAACAGATACATTAAATTTTATATCTATTATTTCTTTATCAATTATAAAATCATTTACTCTACTTTCTAAATCTGCTTCATGGCTTTCATCAAATATCTTAACTTTCATTATTAATCACCATTATAATTTTATAATGAAAATATAAAATTATTTGTGGAAATTACTCGAATTTCATATCAATTATACTATTTAATATACTTGCTATAAATATTGCACCAAAAGAAGATAAAATTGGATTTATTAAATATAAAATGAAAGTTAATAAACCTACAATAATACCAAATATAATTTGACCAATTTTAGTATAACTGCTACTCACTGTATCAGTTGCTAAATATACAAATGAAAACAATATTCCATTTGTAAATAACATATTTAAAATATTACCAATATTATTATTAATAATACAATATATAACAACTAATATAGTAAAAGTAATAAATGCAAATATTGGAATACTTTTTTTATATACTTTAGTATTATATAAAATAATATAACTTATTATTAAAAATAATATATTAGTAGTAAAAATTCCTCCACTACCTTTTCCAAACAAATAATCTAAAGCATCTAAATTAAAATTATTTCCCATTTCATAAGTATTTAAAAAAGAAAATTTATTAAATATGCTCATAATCAAAAATATTATCAAACTTACTAAACAAACTATATTTAATTTATTAGTTTTTATAAATTTAGATAAAAATAATATTAAAAAAGTTACAATACTAAAAAGAAATATATTAGTATTGATACTTACTACACAAGATATTAATATACTATATACAACATAAAAATCTCCAAATATAACATCCATAATTTTAGCTTTACTTTTTTTTACTAACTTTTCATAAATTATATTAACTAAGATACCAATTGTACCTCCAATTAGCAAAAATAATAAAGGTTTAAACATTCCTAAAAAATTAACATACTTCTTTTGATATAAAAAGATGCCATTTTTATAAAAACCATATAATATTAATGGAATCAAACTACATATATAAATAAAACACATTTTTTTTATTGAGTTATCACTTTTTATCATCTTTATAAACTCCTCTTAAATTAATTTTAGCTGGGCAAACATAACTACATATACCGCATCCTATACATTTTTCTCTATATTTTTTTGATTTCTCATCATTGTTAAAGTGCATATATTTTGGATTAATATTAATTGGACAATTTTTATAACATAAGCCACAGTTTATACAAGTTTGCTCTTGGGTAAAAATATCTTTACTTATAAAAATACTTCTAATATCATTATCTATAATATAATTTGTATTATTTAATTTTATTCCATTTAAAAGCCCATTAATATAAACAGAATCTTTATTAGTAATCTTATATTCATTTAATAAATCATCTATATTAGTACCCTTTTTTACTCTTATAACTCTATTAAAATTTATTAAATCACCCATTAAATTTAAATAAACATAACTAGGAGAAATATCTTTTTTTAATACAGTATATATGTCCATTAATTCTTTAATATTAAAATATAATATACCATAATTTTTATGTCTATAATTAGTTAATTTATTTATTAAGACGTATTTATTTCCTATAGAAAAATCATAATTAAATAACTTTAAATCTATTTTAGGATACGTACCTAAGTTATTAAGTAAAATATTAACACAATCTTGATCACTATTTGATATAGCTAAAAAACACTTTCTAATATTCATAACTTCTATTAAAGCATCAATTGTATCTAATAATTCTCTAGTATAATTAACCAACAGAGTTGAATATACATTTTCTTCAAAATATTCAGCAATACCACTTATTATTAAAACTTTGCTATTTACATCTTCTTCACTAATGATATTATATTTTTTTAGTAGCGCAGTTAGTTCATCTTTAGTGTATTTATTTATATATCTTTTTACACCTTTCCTGATTTTTAGTTTATCTTTAAAATCATTTTCTATAACAATATATTTTTTATTATTTAAAGTTGTTAATCCAAGTATTTTTCCAGAAACACTACTATATATATTTTGCTTATCGTTATTAATTAATAATTCGTTTTTATATATATATTCCCCATCTTTAACATTTATTTTATAATCTTTATAATATGGTAAATATATATAATCACTTATTAAAAAATCAAATATTTTATTGCTTTCTTTATTCATAATAACACCTTAACAATAATTATAAAAAAATATGTAAAAAAAAGCAATTAAATTAAATGACTTATTATAATTTATATCTATCTAATTTAATTGTTGTTAAAAAATCTTCACCATATCTAAAATCTGTATTAGACTCTATAATATTAATCAATTTTTCAAATTCAGTATTAGTGTGGCTTAATAAGTCATTTCTTTCATCTTCTGTATAAAACGAAAATTCTTTTCTTTTTACAACAGTATTAAAATCATTAACAATAGTATTAAATTTTAAATTTAATTCTAAAAGATTATTTTTTAAAACATTTTCTATAAAATATTTCTTTGATTTCAACTCACTAATTTTATTTATTACATATTTATATTTTTTAAAATTTTTTAAACATGATGAAGGTATTGTTATTCTAATAGTAGTTGGATTTTTAACATTTTTTATATTATTATTTTTTTTAATATTTTCTATTTCATCAAAAATAGAATCTGCTTCAGTATATTTAGAAGCAATATCATATATATCATCTATATTTTTTATATCTACTTCTATTTCATACGTTCCTATTTCTTTAATTTTAGTTTTATATTTTAAATTTTTAGTAATTATTCTATATTTTTTATTAAAATTATTATATACAATTACTTTTCCTATCTTTAAATTGTCATCATTATATAATAGAAATTCTTCCATATACTCACCATTTTAATAATAAAAAAAAATATATATAAAATCAATTATTTATAATATATTTTTTCATTTATTTTACAGTACCATATACTAAATTACCATCCACATTACCTATGATTACTTCATAAATTTTATTATGTTCTAATCGTTTATTTACAACTACTTTAATATAAGTATCTGTATGACCTATACTACATTTATCAGTCACTTCTTCTATTAAAACGTTTACACTTTTACCTATAAATTTTTTATAATATTCGCTTTCTAACTTCAAAGATAAATCCAATATTTTATGAGTTCTATCACTTTTAACTTTTTCATCTACCTGTTTCATATAGCTAGCTTTAGTATTATTTCTTTTAGAATATGGAAATGTATGAATTTTGCTAAATCCTATTTTTAACAAATTATCATATGTAACTTTAAAATCTTCTTCTGTTTCTTCTGGAAAGCCAACTATCAAATCTGTTGTAAAATTAATATCTTGTCTAATATTTCTAATAGTATTTATTTTATTTATGAAATAATTAACATCATATTTTCTATTCATTAATTTTAATATATGATCGGATCCACTTTGAATAGGTACATGCAAATGACTACATATTTTCGTATTTACTTTTAATTCATCTAAAAATTTATCATTAAGTTCTGTTATTTCTATACTTGATATTCTAATTCTTTTTAAATTTTCTAATGCACTTATTTTTCTTATTAAATCCACCAAATCATAATTTTTTCCTGTTCCATAACTACCTGTATGAATGCCAGTTAAGACTACTTCTTTATATCCCGCTTCTACTAAAGATTTTATTTCTTCATAAGCAATAGATATGTCTTTACTTCTTATAGTGCCTCTCATAAATGGAATTATACAATAAGAACAAAAATTATTACATCCATCTTGGATTTTAACAAAAGCTCTCGTTTTATTCAAAAAATTACCAATCTTCATATCTTCAAATTCTTCTTTTTTCATATCTGAAAAATAAACTATTTTTTTATGATTTTTATTAAATTCCTCTACATAATCGATAATCTTACTTTTATTTTTATTACCTAATAATATATCTATATCAGTATCTACAATATTATCTTTATGTTGTTGTGAAGAACAACCACACACTACTAATATAGAATTTGGATTTAACTTTCTTGCATTTCTTATCATTTTTCTTGATTTACTATCACTTTGATTTGTTACAGTACAAGTATTGATAACAACAACATCAGGATTTTCATCCACCTCTACTATATCATAATTTTTTTCTTTAAATTTTTCTTTTATAAACTCGCTTTCATAAGTATTAACTTTGCATCCCAAAGAAATTACTGAACATTTCACAATAATCACTTCCCGTTAGTATTTTACCATATATAATAAAAAAGAACTATTATTAGTTCATAATTATTTTGATAAATTCTTCTATCATTTTATTTTTACTAGTTGTAATATAACCTATATTAAATCTTCTCTTTGGTAAATCAAAATCTGTATTTAATATGAAATAATCTTTATTATCTTTATAATGAATAGGATTGCATATTCCTATACCAAATCCATCTTTAATCAATTCTCTACATAAGCTATAACTATTGAATTCATATGCTGGCTTTATTGATATATTTTTAGATTTTAAATATTCATCAAAATTTTTTCTACCATGAGTTATATTACTTAGTAGTACTAGTGGTTCCTTTAGGATATCTTCTAAAGACATTATCTTATCCTGCAATCTAGAAAAATATTGCTTAGATGCAACAAATTTATCTTGAATTTCAAAATCTTTAATAGCTTTAAAATCATTAATATCTTCATATTCATTTTTTATTACTATATCTAATTTTCCCAATCTTTTTCTGTCTTCTAATACATTCAAAGTTTCAAGAACTATATCAATATGTATTTCAGGATATTTTAACCTAAATTTTCTAATAGCATCTTCTATAAAATATGTAAAGTTAGTAGTTGTAGCTCCAATATAAATATTACCACCTTTAATTTTAGACTGTTCAATAGTATTCAATGTACTTTCTAAATTTATAAATATTTCTTTTATATGTTCATATAAAATTTCTCCTTCTTTTGTTGGCACTACTCCTCTTTTACTTCTTTCTAATAATTTAGTATTAGTTTCATACTCTAAATCTTTTAAAGCTTTAGTAACAGCTGGTTGAGATACGCACATATTTTCACTAGCACGAGTTATGTTTTTTGTATTTACTACCTCGTAAAAATATTTTAATAAATTTAAATTAATATCTTGAAACATTCTTTTACTCCTAACATTTTTTTAATTTATAATATAATTAAATATTTATTTAGTCAATAAAAATCCACTAGTTCATGATGTGAACCCCAATTAGTGGACATTAATAAAAAAACTGGTATATTAAAAAGAGAA
>CANQSL010000001.1 GCA_947626515.1 uncultured Bacilli bacterium | reverse complement strand
ATGCTACAAACCCTTATAAATAAAGGGCAAAAAAAGTGGAGCACATTGTATCGTGCTCCTTCAGGGGGTTTTGGTTGATACACTCTAACAATATTATCGTTAGAGATATCTGCATGATATAATATCATGCCTATAATCATTCTATAATTAATTTTTTATTTTGTCAATTAATTTTAATCAATAAATTTTAATAAATTTATCATTTCCCTATAATATGGGAATTTATCAAAATTATTATTTACATTTTCTTTTATAAAATTATTTGAATCTAAATTTGCTTGATTTAATATTTTTAAATCCCTTTTTAAATCTGCTATTTTAAATGTCATTTCACCACTCTGTTGTGTTCCAAATAAGTTACCACTTCCTCTTAATTCAAAGTCTTTTTGAGATATATAAAATCCATCATTTGATGATACTAATACATTCAATCTTTCTTTTTCGTAATTACTAATTAGTATACAGTAGCTAGTCAAATCATTTCTACCTACTCTTCCTCTTAATTGATGCAATGTTGATAGTCCAAATCTTTCAGCATTAAATATAACCATACATGTTGCATTTTTTATATCTACTCCTACTTCAATTACAGTTGTTGATATTAATATCTTAGTTTTATTTATTTTAAAGTTGTTCATTATTTCTTCTTTATCTTTATTCTTTAATTTTCCATGTAATATATCTATTGATATTTTATTATTAAAAGCTATATTTAATTTTTCTTTTAATTTTTCTACATCATATAATTCATTACTTTCATTTTCTTCTACTAAAGGAGATACAACATAAATTTGATGACCTTTTTTTATTTCCTCTAGCATAATATCTAAACATAATTTTATTTCTTTTTCTGTATACAGTTTAGTAATAATTTTTTTTCGTCCACTCGGTTTAGTTTTTATTTCTGTTATATCCATATCTCCATATATCGTTAATGCATATGTTCTAGGTATAGGTGTAGCAGACATGTATAATACATCTACTCCCCTTCCTTTACTTTGAAGGTTTTTTCTTTGATTTACTCCAAATCTATGTTGCTCATCCGTAATAACCAATCCTAATTTGTTAAATTCAACTTCTTCATTTATCAATGAGTGTGTACCTATAATTAAATCAATTTCTTTATTCTTTAATTTTTCTATTATCTCTTTTCTTTTTTTCTTTGTTACACTAGATGTTAATATTTCTATATTTAGTTCTTTTAATATATTTTTTATAGTTTCATAATGCTGATTAGATAATATTTCTGTAGGAGCTAAAAAAGCAGCCTGATATCCAGCTAAAAAATTCATATATATACCGATAACTGCAACAATTGTCTTCCCACTACCTACATCGCCGATTATTAATCTATTCATTCTTTTATTATTTTCAAAGTCTTCTTTTATATCATTTATCGCTTTAAGTTGATCTTCCGTTAATTTAAATGGTAATTTATTTATTAATTCTTCTACTTTAAAATAATCTACTTTTTTTATTATATTAACTTCGTTAGTTAATCTTTTTAGTTTTAAATAATTTATTTTAAACATAAATTCAAATAATTCTTTATATATTAATAGCAGCTTAGCTTTTTTTAAACTATTTATATCCTTTGGATTATGTATTTCCTTTATAGCATCCATTTCATTAATAAAATTATATTTTTCTTTAATGTATTGGGGAAGAGTTTCTCTATTATATTTGTCTAATGAATTTATTATTATTTTATTTAATGATTTGTTTTTTAATGTGTTTTTTATATGATATACCGGTTCAATAATTGTATTTAAAATAGGATTTAATAATATATTATTTGCAATAAATGTATTCTTTTCTTTGTTATACTTTCCTATTAATGCGATATCTTTTCCTACGATTAAATTATTTTTCATAAATGCTCTATTAAATATTGTAACTTTTATTAGTTTGTTTGATGTTAAAACTCTAAATGATAAATAATTAAAATTTTTTCTAACATAAAGTACTTTTGGAATAGATTCTATCATTCCATTTATTGTTACTATGCTATCATCTAAAATATTATCTATATTTTGTGGTTTAAATATATTATATCTATATGGATAATAATTAATTAAATCGTCAACATTATAGATATTTAAACTATTTAAATTTTTAATTGTAGAGCTTCCAATTCCTTGTATTTTTTCTAATTCCATACGCACTCCTAGATCATTTAAAATTTTTTTTATTTTTTTAAAAAAAAGTGTTGACAAAACAAACTTTTTCAATTAGTATATGAAGTACCAATTCACTTAACGGCGAATTGGTGCTAGTATCACACTAGCCAACCCCTTTTTATTCTTTGAAGTTGTCTCAGGGGGCAACTTCTTTTTTTATATTAATTTTTTAAAATAGTTATATCTATCAATTGCATTTTGTTTTTGATTTTCTAATAATGTATTTCTTTTTTCTTTAGATTTTATTGAATTATACCTTATTTCTTTTGATAAAAACTCTTCATATTTATTGAAATTTGGCTCACTTGAATCTATATATAATTTGTTGTTATTATATCTCATTAAAATATTGTATCCACATTCTACAGATAATTTTTCTGTCTCTATAGAATTAGTTAATCCTCCTGCAATTCCATGTTCAATGCATGGTGCATAAGCAATTATTATTGAAGGTCCATCATGTTGCTCCGCTTCCATAAACGCTTTAATTGTTTGCATAGGATTTGCCTTTAAACATACAGATGCGACATAGACATTATCGTATGTTATTGCAAGTTTAAATAAATCTTTTTTTTGTGTTGATTTACCCTCCATTGCAAATTTTGCTATTGCACCCTCTTTTGTTGATTTAGAAGATTGACCACCCGTATTTGAATAAACTTCAGTATCAAGTACTAATATATTTATATTTTCATTAGATGACAAAATATGATCTATTCCACCAAATCCGATATCATATGCCCAACCATCCCCACCTATTGCCCATACACTTCTTGCTTCAACATAATCTATTAAATTTGGATTAAAATTTTTAGTTTCCAAATCATTTTTGATAACAGACGTTATTTTAAAATCATTTGGATTGCTAATCCATTTATTATATAAATCTTTGTAGTCTCTCTCTAGTATTTTTTCTATTTGCATTCTTTTTTGTTTGTACGATTTAAACATGCCATAAGCAAATTCAGCATTATCTTCAAATAAACTATTTGCCCAAGGAATGCTATAAGGAGTGCTTGGAAATGATGCTCCATAAATACTTGAACACCCTGTAGCATTTGCAATAACTAATTTATGTCCAAATAGTTGTGTTAATAATTTTATATATGGAGTTTCTCCGCATCCAGCACAAGCTCCTGAAAATGAAAATAATGATTTTTCATATTGACTTCCTTTTATTGTATTTATCGGTAAAGTATGATTATTATCATGATTATTAAATATTTCTATTTCTTCTTTTGATTGCTCACTAACCTTGTTTAATTCTAATGCTTTCTTACCCATTTTACCTGGACATATTTTTGTACATAATCCACACCCTGTACAATCTTTTTGACTTATTAATATAGAAAAATTATTACTGCTAGACATATCTTTAATTGACTCTATATTATTGTTAGAACTTAATATCGGTCTTATTACTGCATGAGGACATACAATGGAACACATACCACATTCAATACAATTTTCTTTAATCCAATGTGCAGTGAGCAATGACACTCCTCTTTTTTCCAAAAACGTATTTCCTCCTGTTATTCTACCCGTTCTATATCCTACAATATCTTTTGTTGATAACATGTTACCTTTTCCACAATTTATTTTAGCTAATATATCTTTTTTGTCAATTTCAATATTTATTTCATTGTTTATTATAACTGTTTTTAATAAAATTTTATTTATTGTATTAATATTTGCATCTACTATACTTTGTCCTTTAGTTTCAAATTTTGATTTTATATCTTCAATTAATATTTCTTTAAAATTTTCTATATTTAATTTTTCTAATATAATTGCTTCTATTATTATACCAATTTTGCCATTTATGCCATATTCATTTGCAATTTTATTCGCATCTATTTTATATACTTTTATCTTTCTAGTATTAATTATTTCTTTTGTTTTATTAAGCATTAATCTGTTTAAAATATTGTCATCTTTATCCGTATTAATAATAATCTCGCCATTTTCTTCAATATTATTTATTAACTCGTATTTATTCAAATATGTATCTTTTGTAATAACTACTAATTTTGGCTTTTCTAAGTAATAAGGAGCTTCTATTTTATTAGAACTAAATCTCAAATGAGAAACAGTTAAACCTCCACTTTTTTTAGAATCGTATTCAAAATATCCTTGTGCGAAGTTATTTTTGCCCAATATCTTTATTAAACTTTTTGATGCTCCTACTGAGCCATCTGATCCATAGCCAATAATCTTTATTTCATCACAATCTATTTCATTTTTATATTCATAATGTTCCAAATTTGTATTATTTAAATTATCATTTATTCCTATAGTAAAATTATTTTTTAAGTTTAATTCTAACATTTTATATACGTCATAAATATCATTTGGCGTAGTATTTTTACCAGATAAGCCGTATCTTCCTCCAACAATATTTATATTATAATCTTTAAGTGCTGATAATATGTCTAAATATAAGGGTTCTCCAATACTACCTGATTCATTAGTTCTATCTAATACTGCTATATTTTTTACTGTATTAGGTAATACTTTGATTAAATGTTTAACACTAAAAGGTCTATATAAATGGACTTCTATTAAGCCAACATTTTCTAATTTTTCTACAACACTTTTTATTGTTTTTGTAACCGATCCCATTGCAACAATAATGTTTTTTGCACTATGTGAGCCATAATAGTTAAATGGTTTATAATTAGTATTCATTATTTC
This sequence comes from uncultured Bacilli bacterium, assembly GCA_947626515.1. Taxonomy (GTDB): domain Bacteria; phylum Bacillota_I; class Bacilli_A; order RF39; family UBA660; genus UMGS1124. The sequence goes on along the minus strand of CANQSL010000001.1, from coordinate 96,977 downwards.
GTTTATTTCATCCATATAATTTTCAACAATGTCAGGAATATTGTCATACATTTTATTCCTTGCCTCTGTACACTGAAAATATATATCTTCGTTTTGAGCAGTTCCCATTGTTATTATATTATTTGGATTTAAAGCAGATTTTTTAAATTCAAATATTTTGTCATAAGGTATCAAAGATTTTAATTTTTCTTTATCTATATCTAAAATTTTATTTAATTCATGGCTTGTTCTAAAACCATCAAAAAAATGTAAAAAAGGAGCAGAAGATTTTATACTAGATAAGTGAGCAACGCAAGCCATATCTTGTGCTTCTTGAACACTAGATGATGCCAACATACAAAAACCAGTTTGTCTAGCAGCATAAATATCTTGATGATCTCCTTGTATACTTAATGCATGAGTTGCTAGTGAGCGAGATGCAACATGTATGACGCATGGCAACATTTCTCCTGCAATTTTATACATATTAGGAATCATTAATAAAAGACCTTGACTTGAAGTAAAAGTACTTGCAAGTGTTCCTGTAATTAATGCACCATGGAGTGCACCGGCTACACCAGCTTCACTTTGCATTTCAATAACGTCTGTTATTTCACCATAAAAATTTTTCTTTTTTTGATTTTTTAATTCATCACATCTAGAAGCCATAGGACTAGATGGAGTAATAGGATAAATTACATTTAATTCGCTGAACATATAAGCAATATCTGCACATGCAGTATTGCCATCTTTTATCGTATACATACAATCACTTTCTTTCTTATTTTATTATAATATTTTAGTATAAAAAAAACAATTCATTTAAAAAAGACAATGTTTTACATTATCTTTTTTAGTTTGTATACTTTTTCTTAAATTTATTTATTTGATTTTCTAATAATTTAAAAAATTCTGAAAAATTTATACCTTCTTTATTAAAAGGAGTTGCAATAGCTGTTCCGCAACCTTTAAATATAATTTTCTTCATAAAACCATCCTTATATACATTCATTTTATGTCCTATTATCATTTAAAGTCAATTATTTAGACGATTTATTTACATAATTAGTATTTTCCAATAAAGAAAAAATGGGATGTTTAATATCTTCATATATTATGATATTCTTATTAATAGATTTGATATAATCAATTATATCTTTTGTTTCTGTAATTAAGATATTTGCTTCTTTTATTTTTTCTATATCACATAATTCTACAAATTCTTCTTTAGTTGCATTATACAAAATACCATTATTTTTCCATATTGATAGTATTGAACCATTTAAATCTTTATACAAGTCTTCTTCATATGTATATACATAATTATTTAATCCAAAATTATATAATATATTTTTAATTATATATTTATTACTTTCACAATATAATTTATTTATTATTATATGTATTTTATTTTGAATAATACTATTATTCAATTTTAATTTTTTTATAATATTTTTTAAACAATCACTTAATTTGCCATTGTCTATTATAAAATTATTTTTCATTAAACCACATAATTCTTCTTTATATATTTTTTTATCTTTATATACCCAAATTTCATCATTTAAAATTTTAATAAATATATTTTTTATAAATATTCCTCCTTAAATTAAAAAGACTTATTTATTTAAGTCTTCTATGCTAGTTTTATAATAGTTCTCTGGATTTATATTAACTCCATTTAAGCTAACTTCAAATAATAACATATTATTGCTAGTAGAACTAATATTATTTTTACCGCTAGTAGCAATTATATCTCCTTGATTTAAAGTTTGGCCAACAGTAACTTTCATATTATCAACACTATAATATGTTGTAACTAAACTATTTGAATGAGTAATTTCTATTACATTTCCCAATAGATCATCTTTTTTTATATTTGTTACTTTGCCATCTAATGTACACAATATATCAAATTGTTCACTTGATGTATAAAGTATTCCTGAATTAGGCATATATGTATTTTCATATAAAATTAAAGATTTTTCTTGCTCTTGTTCTGATGAATCTTTATCATAAAAGTCAATGTCTATAGATATATTATCTTTATCAAATGGTTTTATTACAGAATCATTTGAATAATTAATTACTGGAACATCTGTATCTATAAATTCTTTAAATATATATGATAAATTAGATGATTCACCATATTTGCTTTCTAGCACATTGCTTACAAATATCATACTAATAAATACTGCTGTAATTACTGATAAATAAATAAGTGTTGATACCCATCCTTTTAATCTCAATTTTTTTGCCTTCATATTTCACCTTCCTAATAAAATTATGGACAAAAAAAAAGAAATTATACTAAATTGATGTTATTTCTATATTTTGATAATAATACTCTAATATTTCTTTATAAGAATAATTTTCTTTAGCCATACCATTTGCACCATATTGACTCATTCCTACCCCATGCCCATACCCCTTAGTAGTTATTAAATATGTATCTTTATCTTTTTCTATTTCAAAATCTGTTGATCTTAAATTTAAAAGTTTTCTAAATTCAATTCCTGAATAAATCTTATCATTTATTTCTAGCTTATCTACTCTTCCAGAACTATCTTTAGAAAGTATTTTTATACTTTTTATTTGATTTTCATTTATAAGCTGTAGTAATTCAGTTTCTTTAATAGATTTTGTTACAACAAAGTTTTTTAAAGAGTCATTATCCCATGGAGAAACTACACTATTTATCGTATTTTCTCCAAATACTGCCTTTGAATCTTCTGTATAACCGTTACTCATAGAAAAATAGTATGCTTTAAACACTTTTTTATCTTTTGTCATTATTAAGTTTTTAGTACTATTAACTATATCCTTTATTTTATTAAAGTAATAATTATAATCATCTTTCCACTTTTCTTGCATCTCTTCAGTAGTTAAATATACCTGATCATCTGTTGTTGAAGAAATTGGTTTATTTTGACTATTACTCATTTTATAAATAACATATGTTCTTGATGCTACTGCTTGAGCTTTTAAAGCTTCCTCTTCAAAACTTGCTGGCATTTCTCCAGCTACTACACCTATTATATAATCTTCTAATTTAATATTCTGGATACTTCCATTTTTATCTACAGATACAAATATCTCTTGCTCTTTATTTTCTTCTTTTAACTCATCTGATATCTTATTTAAAATATTTTCATTATATATTATACTTATAACAAATATTGGGATTAACAATAAGGTTACTACATATAAACATATCTGTTTTTTTATAATATTTTACTTATTGCTAGAAAATCTACTATAAAACTAGTAAGCAAATATCCCATAATAAGACTTAATAGTATAATAAATATTCTAGCCTCAACATATTTATTTTTTTTAAAAAACTGATTAAAATTAATCCCAGTAAGTGTATAAGCTGAAAGTAAAGTAGTAATTATATATATGTATACTTTTGCATTCAATTATTCTCACCTTCATATTCTCTTATTAAATTAATTCTTCTTATGTGTCTTTCTTCATTTGAAAATTTAGTGGTTAAAAAACTTTTGATATATTTTACTATATCTTCAAAATTTTCTTTAAAACTAATAGCAATTATATTTGCATTATTATGTTCTCTCGATAAAATAGCTTCATTTTCATTTGATACTAATGCACATCTAATGCCTTTTACTTTATTAGCTGCAATACTCATTCCTATGCCGGTTCCACATAACAAAATTCCAAAAGTTCCATCATTATCCCTTACGTATTCTGCTACTTTGAAAGCAAACGTAGGATAATCATCAGTTGGATAATTCTCTTCACTCATGTCTATAATATTATATTCTTTTTCTAAAACTTTTATTAATCTTTTTTTAATCTCAACTCCAGTATGATCTGTCGCTATAGCTATATTCATATTTTAACCTCAATTCTAATTAGAGTATATCATATATTATATAAAAAAAGTAGTTATTTAAACTACATAAAACGCTATGTTAAATTAATTACATCTTTTTTGTACCATATATCCAGTCTATTTTATCATAATCTAGGTTTTCTGCATTAATTCTCTTTTTTATTTTATCATCATGAAATAAATTATTTATGTCTGCAACTATTAATTTTCCAACAGTTATAATTCCTTTTTCTTCTAATAATAAAATTAAACTTTGAGGCAATAAATTTTCATCCTTTATATTAACATTTAAATTCATAATATCCTCCTATATTAGGATATTAAATATCTTTTTTATTGTCAAGAAATCTACAATTAATTATTTAAACTTGACAGCTATAAGTTATTTACAATATAAAAAGATGAAATTTTATAAATTTTTTCATCTTTTCATAATAACTATTTACTTTGTAAATTAAATTTTTTATTAAATTTTTCTATATTAGTGCTTCTTTTAGCTTTTCCTTGTTTTCCTGTATAAAATGGATGACATTCACTACATATTTCAACATTGTGAACTTCCTTATTTGACTTTGCTGTAAATGTTGCACCACATGCACATTTAAATGTACAATCTACAGTTTCTGGATGAATTCCTTTTTTCATATTTTTTCTCCTTCCGCCATAGTTAAATAATTAACTATAGAAATTCGTACTTCAATATTATAACATATAGTATTTTTTATGCAAGAAAAAGTTTAATCGTCGACTAATTCTATTTTTGCTCCAACTTTTGTCAATTTATCTACAACATTTTCATATCCTCTTAATATATGTTCTATATTTGAAATCGTCGTTGTTCCTTCTGCAATCATTCCTGCAACTAACATTGCAGCGCCTGCTCGTAAATCTGTTGCTATAACCTCTTCGCCATATAACTCTGTTTTTCCAGTAATAATTGCTGAATTGTCAAATAAATGAATTTTCGCTCCCATATCATTTAAATGTTTTACGTGTCTCATTCTGTTTTCATAAATAGTTTCTTCAAAAAGAGATTCTCCTTCACATTGAGTTAGTAAAGTACTCATTGGCTGTCCTAAATCGGTAGGAAATCCTGGATATACTAATGTTTTTAAATTAACTGCGGTTAAATGCTTAGCTTTTGAAACATAAATTTTAGAACCCTTTATTGTAAATTCAGCTCCAGTTTCTTTTAATTTAGTTATTACAGATTCTAAATGTTCTTTTATAACACCATCAATAATTAAATCTTTGCCTAGTAAAATTCCAATCATCAAATATGTGCCAGCTTCTATCCTATCAGGAATAACTTCTACTATTCCGTTATTTAATTCTTTTACTCCCTCAATAGTTATAGAATTAGTTCCCGCTCCTTTAATCTTTGCTCCCATTGAATTTAGAAATGAGGCTACATTAACTATTTCTGGCTCTCTTGCAGCATTCCATATATGAGTTTTGCCATCAGCTAATACTGCAGCCAACATTATATTTATCGTTGCACCTACACTTGCAAAATCTAAATATATGTCAGCACCATGCAATTTTTTTGCAGTTATCGTATATGTATTATCTCTAATTTTAACTGTTGCTCCCATTTTTTTAAATCCATTTATATGGAAATCAATTGGCCTACTCCCAATAGTACATCCTCCAGGATAAGAAATGACAGCTCTATGATACTTACTTAATAATGCCCCCATAAAATAATATGATGCTCTTATACTAGAGGAATGTTCTTTAGATATTGCCTGATTTTTAAGATTTTTTGTATCAATTTCTATAACATCATTTTCATATTTTATATCTGCTCCTAATGATTTTAACATTTCATTAAGTTTATCTACATCACTAATATTTGGCACATTGTAAATAACTGATTTCCCATTAGATAATATTGCTGCTGGAAGAAGAGCAACAACACTATTTTTTGCGCCCCCAATTTTAATAGTTCCAGTAAGTTCTTTCTTGCCTTCAATAATAAGCTTCTTCAAAATACTCACCTCTTTATTTAAATTATAAATTATATATTAATTTTAATCAACTTAAACGAGATTAGACTATAAATTTTATAATGAATATTATACCCAGTATTAACAAAAATAAAGCTCCAATTAAATATGAATATTTTTTAAATACTTTATTTAGATATTTGCCTATTGACAATCCAATGAATGTCAATGTAAAACTACAAATAGAAAAAATTGTAGAAGATAAAAAGTAATTATATGTTATAGCTTTTAACCCTAATCCCACTGAGAAACTATCTAAAGAAACGCCTATTGCAAAAATTATAGTTCCCCAAATATTTAACTTAATATCTTTATTAGAAGGATTTATATATTCTATAAACATTTGCAATGCTATTAAAATTAATATAATACCTAATATAAAATCTAAATCTATATTTAAAATTTTTTCTAAATAAGACGATATTATTACTCCTATTAAAGGCATTATAAAATGAAATATTGCAACAGTTAAACTTGTATTAAAAATCTTTTTTAAAGATAAATTATATATTCCAATGCAAGTTGAAACAGAAAATGTATCTATACTTAAGCTTAATCCAATAAAAAATAATATTAGTAGTTCGCTCATTTGATCACCTACATAATATTATTATTTATATTCATTTAATATTTCTAAAACTTTTGATTTATACTCTATATTAGCATTATTATTATCTATTACATTGATAGTACATAATGGAGGAAATAAAACGCACCACCAATTTTCCCCTTTTCCTTCACCTAAAGTTATAACTAAAGATTCATACATTCCCTCCTTATATTTTATTCCATAAAGTTCTTTTTGAGGAAAGTAATTTAATCCATAGTTGATATCATAATCTTTACTATAAATTTTATTAATTTGTTTTTTTAAATTTCCTATAACATCATTCACATTAGCCCTTGCTTCACTAATATTATTAACTTTATTCACGCTAGAATATAACTCTTTTTCTATGCTATTTTTTACGTTAAGTTTTTCTAATTGATCTTCTAAACTATTGCTATTAGCTATTATTCTAACTCTTATAGCTTCATCTGGTATAATTATATTCTCAGATTCTTTATTACTTATACAAATTAAAATTATTATACTTAGTATTATCAATATTTTTTTTATAAAAAACACAACCTTTCATAATATATATGGGTTGTGTTATTTTGTTTTATTCATTAATAATAAATAGATATCTATCTTTACCAGATAAATCTTTTTCTATAATTACTTTAGATTTTATAAATTCTTTAACAGCTAATTTTTTTAATATTTCTCCATCCTTATATCCAATTTCAAAAGCTAAAATACTTTTTTTATTCATAAATTTTTTATAGTAAGGCAAAATAAATTTATAATATTTTAAACCATTATCACTTGCATATATAGCTTTTTTTGGTTCATATTTAATATTTTCACTAACTATATCATCATATTTAACATATGGAGGATTTGATATCAAAATATCATATTTATTTTTTGGTTTAAATTTAAATAAATCTTTTTTTATAAAATTTATTGTTACTTTATTAATTACAGCATTTTTTTTAGCTACTTTTAAGGCTTTTGAACTTATCTCTAACGCTTCAATATTTAAAGAAGGAATTTCTTTTTTTAATACTATTGATATACATCCACTTCCAGTTCCTAATTCCAAAACATTAGATTTTTCTAATTTATATTTTTTTATATAACTTATTGTTTTTTCTATTAAAGTTTCAGTTTCAAATCTTGGGATTAATACATTCTTATTTACTAAAATGGAATAGCCATAAAAATCAACATTTCCAATTAAATATTGTACTGGATAGTTCTTATTTAATTTTTTTTCTATCTTATGTATAACTTTATATTTTTCTGTAAGTAAATTCCAATCATTTTGAGTAATATTATTTGGTTTGTTCATTATTTCCTTCTAATTTCAACCTTTGATCTTCAGTTATTAAAGCTTCAATTATGTCATCAATATTACCTTCCATAACTTTATCCAAATTCATTACACTAAAATTAATTCGGTGATCAGTTACTCTATTTTGAGGATAATTATATGTCCTTATTTTTTCTGAACGATCTCCTGTTCCTATTTTCTGTCTTCTTTCTGCTCCCTCTGCTTCTTCTAATTCTTTTAATTTTTTATCATAAAGACGAGTTTTTAATATTTTAATTGCTTTTTCTTTGTTTTTTATTTGACTTCTTTCAGTTTGAGAATAAACTATAATACCTGTAGGAATATGAGTTAATCTTACAGCTGAATCAGTAGTATTTACTCCTTGACCACCACATCCACTAGAACGCGTTATATCAATCCTTACTTCATTCATATCTAATTCAAAATCAAATTCATCGGCTTCTGGCATTACTAATACCGTTGCAGTAGATGTATGAACTCTTCCTTGTGTTTCAGTTGCTGGTACTCTTTGAACTCTATGTGAACCACTTTCAAATTTTAATTTACTATATACATTTTCTCCCTTTATAGAAAACTCAATTTGTGAATATCCTCCAGAAGTTCCTTCTTCTGCATTGCTTACTTCAATTTTCCAATTATTTTTCTCTGCATATTTTGAATACATCCTAAATAAATCTCCAGCAAAAATATTTGCCTCATCTCCACCAGCTGCTCCTCTTATTTCCATTATTATATCTTTGCCATCATTTTCATCTTTTGGAATCAATAAAATCTCTATTTCCTTAAGTAAATCTTCTTTTCTTTTTTCTAATGCAGCTATTTCTTCTCTTGCTATTGATGCCATCTCTTCATCATTTAGCATTTCATTTAATCCATCTAATTCGTCATTAATACCTATTAATTCTTCATATGCATTTACGGTAGGTTCTATATTGCTTTTTTCTATAGATAACTGTTTCATTTTTGCATAGTCGTTGATTATATCCGGATTTGTCAGTTCTTGCGATATTTCATCATACCTTTTTTTTATAATATTTAATCTTTCTATCATAAGTTCTCCTCTTATGCAGGTTCACTTTCTTCTGATTCGTCCATAATTACTAAATCTTTTAATTCATCTTCAGTATCATCATCATCTATTACTTCTTCATCATAATTTATATCTTCATCTTCTGTTTCTTCATCTTCTGTTTCTTCTTCTATTATTTCATCTTCATCGTCATCATCTATTACTATTTTAGTAGAATGATTGATTTTTAAATCCCAATATCCATTTTCAAGCATTATAAATTTTTTGTCCGTTGATAAAAGTTCGAAGAAGTCTGCTAAATGATTTTCAAATGCACTATCGTCCAAATGCATTGTTTTAATAACTTCTTTAAATAAATCTTGTATCTTCATTTTTTTCTTGTTATTTTCAAGTATCATATACGCAACATCATCATATGACATAGTTGCTAACTCTTCATCTGTTAATTTTATTGATTTCATAATAACCTCCACATTAAATACTAAATAGGTATTTAAAACAAATATAATTTTATCACAACATATATTATTGTCAACTACTTTATTTATATTCTATTTTTATGCAATTATAAGTATCATCTTCTGTTTCTATTCTATATATTATTTCTATATAACTATTTTCAAATACAAACTTCTTAATTTCTATGCTTACATATAAATTCATATTATTTTCTTTTAATACTATCATTGCTTCCCGTTTTAAAAAGTCAAATACAATTTTATTATCTTTTGTTTCTTTAATAAATTTTTCTTTAGTTATAGTATATTTATCATTGTTTAAATTAAACATTAATTTATTATTTTGATATATCCCTAAAATTTCTTCATAAATAATTGTATCTTTATTTTTCTCTAATAAAAATTTAATATTAACCATAATGACTTCCTTTTATGTAACATTCTATCATATTTGCACTTATAATTATAGTTTTTTTTTACATAATATTTTTAGGTGAGTATTTTGAAAAAGATTATATTTTTGTTTAAATCACTTATTTTTATTATAATCACTTTTATTGTATGCATTGGAGGCTTATATGTTTATGCATATTTATCTCCTGGTATAGATTTAAAATCGTCTAACTCATTATACATTTATGACAATAATAATAAATTAGTATATCAAGGTTCTGGAAATAGTGAATGGGTAAATTTAAATGATGTTAGTCAATACTATTTAGATGCAGTTATAAGTACAGAAGATAAACATTTTTTCAATCATTTAGGATTTGATATACCTCGAATAGCGAAATCTATGTATTTAAATATTAAAAATGGACATATAACACAAGGTGGAAGTACAATAAGTCAACAATATATTAAAAATATGTATTTAACATTTGATCAAACTTGGTCAAGAAAAATCCAAGAAGCATTTCTTACAATAAAGCTCGAAACACATTATGATAAAAATGAAATATTAGAAGGATATATAAATACTATAAACTTTGGACAAGGTTGTTTTGGAATTAGTGAAGCTAGTCAATATTATTTTAATAAAAAAGCTAGCGATTTATCTTTAGAAGAGGCTATTATTTTAGCAGGTATTCCGAAATCTCCAAATAATTATAACCCTATATCAAATTATGACGAATCTATAGAAAGAGCAAAAATTGTTGCATTAAGCATGCTAAATAACAAAAAAATAGACCGTGAAACATATAACAATTTATTTAAGAACAAATTAGAAATTTATGGGAAAAGCACAACTAATAATCTACAGACTTTAATGTATTATCAAGACGCCGTAATAGACGAACTAGAAACTCTAAATGGTATTCCTGAAAGTCTAATTGATTCCGGAGGATTAAAAATATATACTAATTTAGATATTTCTGCTCAAACTAAATTAGAAGAATCCATTATAAACAATATGAAAGATGACGATACGCAAGTAGCTAGTATAATGATTGAACCAACTTCAGGAAAAATAATAGCTTTAGCTGGAGGAAAAGACTATAAAACCAGTCAATATAATAGAGCTATTATGGCAAAAAGACAAGTGGGTTCAACTATAAAGCCCTTTCTATATTACACTGCTTTAGAAAATAACTTAACTAGTGCATCCAAATTTCTAAGTGAAGAAACTACCTTTGTTTTTTCTAACAATAAAACCTATTCTCCAACTAATTATGCAAAAAGATATGCAAATAAGGAAATAACAATGTCCGCTGCACTTGCTTATTCAGATAATATTTTTGCTGTAAAAACACATTTATTTTTGGGTGAAGATAAATTAGTTGATACTATGAAATTAGTAGGTTTAAAAGAAAAATTAGAAGCTTTACCTTCTTTAGCTTTAGGCGCTACAGAAATAAATTTATTAGATTACGCTAACGCTTATAATACTTTAGCAAGCGGAGGTTATAAAAATGATATATATTTTATAGAAAAAATTGAAGATTTAAATGGTAATATACTCTATCAACACAAACAAACAAAAGATTTAGTTTTAAATACAAATTATTTATATATTTTAAATGAGATGATGTCTAATACATACAATTCTAAATTTATAAGTTATAATTCTCCAACTGTCCTTTCTATTGCTGATAAATTAACTAGAAAATATGCATTAAAAAGTGGTACAACAGATAATGATTATTGGCTAGTTGGATATAATCCAGATATTCTATGTTTAGTTTGGACAGGTAATGATAATAATTTAAATGTTGAATCAACTTATTCAAAAATAACTAAAAGTATATGGGTAGATTCTGTAGAAGGATATCTTAAAGATAAAGACTCATCTTGGTATAAAAAACCACAAAATGTTGAAGCTGTATATTTAGACCCCGTAACTGGAGAGTATGTTGATAATGGAAAAGGTGCATTATTTTACTTTTTAAAAGGTACAGAACCTAGTGAATAAAAAATATTTTTTTCCAACAAAAAATTGAAAGTTATTTTTCAATTTTTATTATTATTTGATATAAATCTTCAAAATCGTAGTCTTCTGTATCAATTTTAAAGCCCGCTTGAGATATTTTTTCTTCTAATTCTTTTATTGCATTTATAACTGAATCTAAATTTCCATTCTCAATTTTTAGAGAATTATCTATATTTATATCTTCTTTCTTTTCGTCATCATTAGAAGCTTCTTCAGCAGTTGGAATATCGTATATTTCATATTTATTTTTTAAATCTTTTTGAGCATTCTCAATTAATTTAGAAATATCTAAATCATTAATAGCATCTTGTAAATCTTCAGTTTCATCAATTGCTACAACTTCTTTTGAATCTTCTATATTCTCTGATTCTAAAACTGGTTTATCTTCAATACTAAAAGTTTCCATTTCTGGAAGATTATCAATTGCTTCTGTTAGTGAAAAACTTTCCATTTCTGGTGCATCATTCATTTTTTTTATTTGTTCATCTAACTGCCTAACAGTTAATCTTTCATTTATAATTTTATTTAACATTTCAATCTGTTTATCATGATCTTTTATTTGCAATAAGCTTCTAGCATGTCTTTCAGATATTTTTTCTTTCATCAAAGCATCTTGAGTTTCTGGTTCTAAGTTTAATAATCTTATAGTATTTGCAATTGAAGATTGAGAAACACCCATTTTTTTTGCAAGTTCTTCTTGAGTATTTCCTCTATTTAAAAGCTTTTCATAAGATTTAGCTTTTTCTATTGGAGATAAATCTTTCCTTTGCAAATTTTCAACTAATGCAACTTCTGCAGAAGCATTGTCATCTAAATTTGCAATAATAGCGGGAACATTTTCTAATCCTGCAATTTGAGCTGCTTTATATCTTCTCTCTCCTGCTATAATCTCAAATTTGTCTTCAGATAATTTTCTCAACACCAAAGGTTGAATTATTCCATGTTCTTTTATTGAACTTGCTAAGTCTCTTAAAGCATTTTCATCAAATGTAAGTCTTGGTTGAAATCTATTAGGTATAATGTTCTCAACATTTATATATTGTACTTGTGATTCTACATTCATTTCCCCTACTCCTATTCTTTATTTAATAATACTTTATTTTCATTATTTTTTCAAGAAAAATATTTCCCAAATTATATAAATTAAAAAAACTTATTATTTTTAATATAATAAAGTCTTTTATAGTGGCATTTTTATTATTTTATTGTAATTTCTTGGATATTTTATATTCGTTTTTTCTACCTTTTTTATTTTTATTAAATTTCTTAGCCCGTAATTCTTTGGCAAAGAAAATTCATATGTTTTTTCATATTTCCCACCAAGTATATTTATTCCTTTTAAACTATTATTTAGTTCATCCTCAAAATTTGATTTCATTGCAATAAAATATCCATCAACTTTAACATAAGGAATAGATAATTCTATTAATACTGGCAAATTTTTAACAGCACGTGCTGTTACTATATCATAATATTCTCTTCTATTTTTAATAAAGTCTTCTGCTCTTTCATTTGTTATTTCTATATTATCTAATTGTAATTTTTTATTTAATTCTGCTAAAAAAGTTGTTTTTTTGTTATTAGAATCTAATAATGTTAACTTTATATTTGGATATAAAATTTTTAATACTACCCCTGGAAATCCTGCACCTGTGCCTATATCTAGTAAATAATTACACTTTTTTAAATCATATACTTGAGATAATAATATAGAATCATAAAAATGTTTATAATATACTTCTTCTGCATTTGTAATACTAGTTAAATTTGTATGGGCATTATATTCTATTAAAAATTCATAATAAATCTTTAATAGTTCTTTTTGTTCATTGGATAAAATAATATTTATTTTACTTAAATCTTCATAAAATTCATCAAAGTTCATCTTTACCATATTCCTTTTTTAAATATATTGCAAGTATAGATAAATCCGAAGGATTTACTCCACTAATTCTAGCGGCTTGTGCAAGTGTCAATGGTCTTATTTCTTTTAATTTTTGTTTTGCTTCACTTGCAAGATTTGAAATCTTATCATAATCTATATCTTTAGGTATTTTCTTAGATTCTAATTTTAACAATTTTTCTACTTCTTTTAATTCTTTTTTTATGTATCCTTCATATTTAATTAATATTTCTACTTGTTGGTATATTTCATTAGTATATTTTTTTTCTATTATATTTTCATTCAATAATAATTCCATATTTATTTCTGGTCTCTTTAAAAAATCATATAAACTGATACTAGTATTAAAATTATCATCTTTATTTATTTTATTTAATATATTTTGTGTAATATTCTTTTTTGTTATTTTTTCTTCTTTTAGTTCATTTAATAGTTTATCTATATTCTTTTCTTTTTCTTTTAATTTGTGATATTTTTCTTCATTAATAAGGCCAACTTCGTAACCATATTTTCTTAATCGCAAATCAGCATTATCATGCCTTAAAAGCAACCTAAATTCAGCACGGCTTGTAAGCATTCTATATGGTTCTTTAGTACCCTTAGTTACTAAATCATCTATTAATACTCCAATATACGATTCATTTCTTTTTAAAATTAGAGGTTCTTTATTTTGTAATTTTCTTCCAGCATTTATTCCCGCTATTATACCTTGACCCGCTGCCTCTTCATATCCACTTGTACCATTAATTTGTCCTGCAGTAAATAAATTTTCTATTATTTTAGTTTCTAAAGACGGTTTTAATTGTAACGGATTAATCGCATCATACTCTATCGCATAAGCATATTTTAATATTTTTGCGTTTTCTAATCCTTTTAAACTATGTACCATTTTTTCTTGTACATCTTTAGGCATGCTTGTAGAAAAACCTTGCAAATAAATATCATCATAATATACACTCTCCGGTTCTAAAAATAATTGATGCCTCTCTTTGTCTTTAAATCTTACTATTTTATCTTCAATAGACGGACAATATCTTGGACCTATTCCTTCTGCATATCCGCCATACATAGCACTTTTAGCCAAATTTTCATTTATTATTTTATGTGTTGTTTCATTTGTATAGACTAAATAGCATTTTTCTTGTTTATTTTTGTCATAAAAAAATTCATTTTCACAATTAAATGCCCAATATGTATCGTCACCAGTTTCCTCTTTTAATTTAGAAAAATCTATTGTTTTTCTATCTAATCTTTGTGGTGTTCCTGTTTTTAATCTAATAATATCAAATCCTAATTGTTTTAATTTATCACTTAAAAAATTTGATCTTCGTTCTCCGTGTGGCCCCTCAAATTTACTTGAATCCCCTATTAATATTTTACTTTTTAAATAAGTGCCTGTAGTAAGTATTAGTGCATTACAATTTATGATTTTTTCATTTTCTAATTTAATTCCTTTTACCTTATTATTTTCAATAATGATATCTTCAACCATTCCTTCAATTATTTTTAAATTTTCAGTACTTTTTAATGCTTTTAGCATATTTTTAGGATAAGTAACTTTATCTGCTTGCGCTCTTAAAGATCTAACAGCAGGACCTTTACCATTATTTAACATCTTTATTTGGATATGACTTTTATCTGCTATTATTCCCATTAGACCGCCTAATGCATCTATATCCCTTACAATTATTCCCTTAGCAGTTCCACCTATTGAAGGATTGCATGGCATATCTGCTATATTTTTTATATTTGAAGTAATTAATGCTGTCTTAAATCCCATTTTACTGGTCGCATGACTAGCTTCACATCCAGCATGTCCACCACCAACTACAATAATATCAAAAAACACTGTATCACCTACTTTCCTAAACAAAAATTTTTAAATATTTCATCTAATAATTCTTCTTTATATGTCGCACCTATTATTTCTCCTAAATAATCTATACATTCTTTTATGTCAATCAATAACATATCTACTTCAATTCCATTGTCTATTCCAATTAGTACATTTTCAAGTGATTTTTTTGCATTACGAACTAAAGAAATTTGTCTTGAATTTGATAAATAAGTAAAATCACTTGTTTCTATTTGTTCTAAATTAAATAACTCTATTATTTTATTTTTTAATTCTTCTAAATTTTTTATATCCAATGTATTACCTAATACAATATTTTCACATTTTATTTCATTTATATCAATTTCTTTTTGTAAATCTGTTTTATTTATATAAACTATTAAATTTTTATTTCTTAATTGATTTATTAAATCTAATTCTTTCTGTGTTATTTTTTCGTTATAATTTAATACTAATATAACCAAATCGGATTTTTCTATTATTTTTTGACTCTTATTTACACCTATTTTTTCTATTATATCTTCAGTATCTCTTATCCCAGCTGTATCAATTAAGTTTAATACAATACCATTTAATACAATTTTTCCTTCTACTATATCTCTCGTTGTACCAGCTATGTCAGTTACTATCGCTTTTTCTTCTTCTAATAATGTATTTAATAAACTACTTTTCCCTACATTTGGCTTTCCTACCAATGCAACATTAATTCCATTTTTGATAATCTTTCCATTCTCAGATTCTTTTAATAATTTATCTAAGTCTTCCATTACTTTTAATATCTTTGGTTTAATTTCTTTATTAGTTAAAACTTCTATATCCTCATATTCTGGATAATCGATATTAACTTCTATATTTGCATTTATATTAAGCAAAGCTTTTCTAATTTTATTTATTAAATTGCTAATACTTCCAGTTACTCCATTTAAAGATAATTTTCTTTTTTTATCAGTCTCAGAATTTATTAAATCTCCTACAGATTCAGCCTCAATTAAATCTATTCTTCCATTCAAGAACGCTCTTTTTGTAAACTCACCTGGTTCTGCTAATCTGCATCCATTTAATAATAAGAGTTCTAATATTTTATTTGTTGTCGCTATTCCACCATGACAATTTATTTCTATAATATCTTCTTTTGTATATGTTTTTGGAGCTTTCATAACAGTTACTAATACTTCATCTATTTTATTTTTATTATCCACTATATAACCATAATGAATTGTATGACTTTCAACATTATGTAGATTTTTTCCTTCAAATATTTTATCTACAATATTTATTGATTCTTTGCCACTAATTCTTACTATAGATATTGCTCCAACACCTAATGTAGTTGATATTGCACAAATTGTATCATCCATTTATATCACCACTTCACAAAATGTATTATAGTAGATTTAAGTTTAAAAGTAAATTAATTTATTCTATGTTATATAAAATTATTTCCCGGGAAATAATTTTATTAAAAAAATGCTTATTCAGCATTTTCTATTTTTTCATCATTTTTATATTTTACTATAACATGTCTATTTGGTTCTTCACCTTCACTAATTGTATAAACATATTTATTATTAGATAAAATATTATGTACAATTCTTCTTTCATAAGAATTCATATTGTCTAATTTAACATCTAATTTTGTTTTTGCAACATCTCTTGCAATTTGTTTAGCAAGTCTTTCTATTCTTTTTTCTTTATGTTCCTTATAATTTTCTACATCTAATACTAAATGTGGAGCTATATTATATTTAGTATTTAACATTTGTTTAACTATTAATGTTAAGGAAGATAGATTTTTTCCTTCTTTTCCAATTAATAATGAATTGTTTTCACTATACATTTTAATATATATCTGCTCATCTCTTATTTTTGATTCTAATGTAATTTCTATTCCCATTAAAGAAATTATATTTTTTAAATAATCTTTAACATAATTAGCTATATCAGTTAACTTATATATATTAACTTTATAAGAACTCTTTTTTAGAAGTCCTGCTTTTACTTCCTCTGAATTAATTATTACATCTTTTTCAGTTAAGTTTAATTCATTTAAACTATTCTCAATTAATTCTTCTAAATTTTTTCCTTCAAATACACTTACTTCCATAATTTACTTACTCCTTTTTTTTACAATCAATGTTTGAATTACACTAAATCCATTTGTAACAACCCAATACAATGCAATTGCAGTTGGCAAACTCAAAGATGCAATAGATATGAAGACTAACATGAACTTTGTCATAAATTGCATTTGCTGCTGCTGTTCTGAATTTCCTGTATTTGCCATACTAAATTTAAATGAAAAATAAGTTGTAATAATAATTATAATAATTAATAATATATACCAATAATTTCCAGATTTAATTCCTATTAAAGGTGTTGTACCTAACTGTAATGTAAATAAATTTTCTTCAAAAATTGCTGGAACTCTATTTATTGCTTCTAAGAATGCAAAGAAAAGTGGTAATTGAATAAATGAAACTAAACAGCCTCCAACTGGATTTATATTGTACTTTTTGTATATCAACATAGTTTCTTGACTTTTTTGCATCATTGAATTTGAATCTGTTTTATCTCTATATTTTCTTTCTAGTCTATCCAATTCTGGTTGAGCTTTTTTCATATTTTCAGATTGCTTTATTGTTTTTAAAGTAAATGGCATTAACACTATTCTCAATGCTAATCCTATTAACATTACAGAAATACCATAATTTTTTACAAGTAATCCTAATTTGACTATTAACCATGCTATTGGAGTTACAAAGAAATATACCCATAATCCGCTATAATTTTTTGTACTAAATACTTTTAAATCTTTACAATACGGTAAATCTTTCAATTTAACTTCCATATTATCGCTATACTTTTCATAAATTTTAAGCAATTCTTTTTCAGTTGGCTTACATATTATATTAGAAGTAAGATTTTGTCCCGTACTTTCATTTATTATTCTTTTGTTATCATCATCAGTTAAATATTTTGTACACCCAGTCGTTAGTGTTAAAAATAAAACTAATAAAACTAATATTTTTTTAATTTTCATAATAATTATTTAGTTTATCTTCTAAATTTTTTAATCTGATACTAAATGAAGTAGATAAACTTCCTTTCCTTATCATTATAATATAATCTTGATTATTTTTAAATAAATAATTTAATTTGTTAATAATTTCTCTTGTTTGTCTTTTTAATCTATTTCTTACAACAGCATTTCCTAATTTAGAACTAACAGCTATTCCAAATCTCTTTTTATTCAAATTATTTTCCTTATAATATATAGTAAATTCATTTGTTTTAAAAAACTCTGAATTTTTTATTATATTTGAAAATTCTCGTTGAGATTTTATTGTATCTTTTTTTTTCATAAATTTCCTCATAGATAAAAAACCACATATTGTGGCTTATTTACATAATTTTTTACGACCTTTTTTTCTTCTAGAATTTAATATATTAGTTTTTTTACGAGCAAAAAAACCATGTTTTTTCTTTTTCTTACGATTATTTGGCTGATATGTTCTCTTCATAATTGCACCTCCACCTCTTCTTTAAGCTTTTTTATTGTATTATATTTTTTTAACTAAGTCAATTAAAAATCAAAAATTTAATTATTATTCTAAAAAAAAGTTATTAACGTGTATTTGTTAATAATTTTTTTTACTGTTAATAATAAATTGTGGAAATTGTTAATAACTATGTTTTTGTCTGTATGTTAGGGACTTTTCTTGTTTAAAACTATGTTAATATCTTGTTGAAATCAAGTTTTTATAAATTTGATACTTTCTTTTTTAACAAAAGTGGTTTAAAATATTCTTAGTAATTAAAATTCTATGGAGCGGGGTGGTTTTATGAATGAAGAGTTCTCTTGGAATACTTTTTTAGAAGTTATTAAATCAAAAATTTCTAGTGTTTCATTTGATACTTGGTTTAAAGATACTAAAATAGCCTCAATGACAGATAATTCTATAACAATTATTGTCCCAATGACCTTTCATAAAGACTTTCTAAATAACAATTATTATGATGAAATAGAAAGCATATTGAAAACATTGACAGGAAAAACCTATGATATTTCATTTGTAGTAGAAGAAGATATTATAAGTGATACTCAAAACATAACTGTCAATAAAGTAGAAAAAAAAGAAACTTTTCAAACTAATTTAAAACCTCAATATACGTTTGAAAATTATGTTATAGGTGATACTAATAGACTTGCTCAAACGGCAGCGGTTGCTGTAGCAGAACAGCCAGGCAAAGTATATAATCCTTTATTCTTACATGGAAAAAGTGGACTCGGAAAAACACATTTAATGCACGCTATAGGTAATTATATTGTGGAACATTCAGATAAAAATGTATTATATACAACCAGCGAAACTTTTATTTCCGATTTTATAGGTATAAATAAAAAAGAGACAGATAATTTTGATGTTGTTCAACATTTTAAAGATAAATATAGAAATATAGACGTATTAATAATCGATGATATACAATTTTTGGGTGGTGCTGAAAAAACACAACAAGAATTTTTCCACACGTTTAATACACTATATGATTCTCATAAACAAATAGTCATCAGTTCAGATAGATCTCCAGATGATTTAAAATTATTAGAAGATAGACTCGTAACTCGATTTAGATGGGGATTAACCGCAAATATTTTTCCTCCAGACTTTGAATTAAGATGTAAGATTCTTAAAGATAAAATGTCTGGACATGAAGTTGCAAAGTTAGTAAAAAATGAAGTAATAGAATATATTGCCAATAATTGCGAAAGTGATGTAAGACATTTAGAGGGCGCAATAAATAGACTTTATGCTTATGTAGCTATGTATAATCCAAAAGAAATAAACCTAGAATTTGCTACTGAAGCCTTAAAAGATTACTTAGGAAATTCAGTTTATTCAACAAATAATATTGGGAAAATTCAAAAAGCCGTCGCAGATTATTTCGATATAACCGTTGAAAGCTTAAAGAGTAAGAAAAGAACTGCAAACATTAATAATGCTAGACAAATAGCGATATATATTTGTAGGAATACTACAGAAGAAACAACAACTAGAATTGGTTTAGAATTTGGAAATAGAGATCATTCCACTATATTACATGCTATCGAAAAAGTTACTAAAGATTTGATAAATAATGAAGAATTACAAAATCAAATAAAAGAAATTAAAGCAAAGATTACTTAATGTTAATAAATTATAAGATTTAAACATAACAATTTCTAGGATTTAAAAGAGAAAATGAAGTTATAAACATAATAAACATATATAATAAAAATAATAATAAAAAAGAAAGAAGGATTTATATGAAATTTAAAATTGATAAAAATATTTTATTAGAAAGTTTAGTAAACGTTGTAAAAGCTATTAACCCACGTAATATTATTCCAATATTAAATGGTATAAAATTTGAATTAACAGAAGAGGGATTATATTTAACTGCAAGTGATAGTGATTTAACTATTAAATCATATATTTCAAGTAAAGACATTATTAATATAGAAGAAACAGGGACGATAATTATACAAAGCAAATATATATTAGATATAGTTAGAAAAATGCCATCATCAGAAATTAATATTGAAGTAATAGATGGATTAAAAATAAGAATATATACTGATAGTAGTCAATATAATTTAAATTGTTTAAATACTGAAGATTATCCACAAATAAATTTAGAAGAAACAAATAATCCTATAATTATAAAAAGTGATATTATAAAAAATATGGTAAGACAAACTATATTTGCTGTATCACTTCAAGAATCTAGACCATTACTTACTGGAATAAATATGAAGGTAAACAAGGATGAAATTGAAGTTGTGGCAACTGATTCTTATAGATTAGCAAAAAAAACAATAAAATTAGAACAAGAATATGATGAAGATATTAACATTGTCATTCCAGGAAAAAACATTAATGAACTAGATAAAATATTAACAGAAAATGAAGATGTTGAAATCCATATATTTAGTAACAAAATATTATTTAAATATAGAAATATTTTATTTCAATCTAGTTTATTAAATGGAACATATCCAAATACTTCTAATTTGATTCCTAATGATTTTGATATTATAATTAATACAAATTTAAATGAATTCTATTCAAGTATTGATAGAGCAGCTCTTCTTACACAAAGTAAAGATAAAAACATAGTAAGAATGGAAACAAATGACAATGATTTAAATATTTCTAGTTATGCCTCTGAAATAGGAAAAGTAGAAGATAGAATTACGATTACAAAAAATTCAGAAAAAAATATAGCAATTTCATTTAGTTCAAAATATATGATGGATGCTTTAAAAACTTTTGAGGAAGAAGAATTATTGATTTTATTAAATAATGATTCATCTCCAATAATTTTAAAATCAATAAAGGACGAAAGCTTGATTCAATTGATCTTGCCAATAAAAACTTATTAAGGAACATTTTGTTCTTTTTTTGTATTATTTATTAATTTTCTATAAAAAATAAAAAAATTGTTAAATTCTACCTTAATTCTACATTTTTTGCAATTAATAAATGATATAAGGGTTTCTCGAGGGAGGTGAATAGGTTGAAAGATTATGAAATATCTAAAGAAACATTAGCAATAATACCTATAGGTGAAAAAAAGTCCAAAGTTATAGAAAAAGATTGTTCAATAATTATTAATAATTCACCCAAGAATATTATGGATGAAAGTTGTAGGTATTATGGAAGTTCTATAGAAGGAAGGCAAAAAGGAACAATGTCATTAACTGGTATTAGTTATAAAGCCCCAATAGTTGTTCAAGAAGATAATAATATAATATTTTTTCCAACTACAAGTCCAAGATTAAAAAATTGTATGTGGATTTCTTTAAATAATATTGAAGATTATTATTATGACTTTAATAAAAATTCTTCAATAATACTATTTGATAATGGTGAAAAATTGGAAATTAATACATCGTTTTGTGTATTAAATAATCAAATTTTAAAATCTCATAGATTAGAATCAATTTTTCAAAAAAGAAAAGCTAAATAATGTTAAAAATCATTTTAAATCACATTTTTTTGTGATATAATGTAAATAGGTATGGGAGTATTTGAATACCTATTTATTTATTATATTAGAAAAAAGAGGGGTTTAAATGGAAATCACGTCTTTGAAATTACTAAATTTTAGAAATTTTTCAAAATTAGATTTAAATTTTTATGAAAAAAAGAATATTATAATAGGTAATAATGGAGAAGGTAAAACGAATATTATAGAAGCTATATTTACTTTAGCTTTGACCAAATCTTTTAGAACTAACGATGATAGCACTCTAATAAAAGATGGTAATAATTTATATAAAATAGAAGGTAAAATAAAATCAACCTTTATAAATGATTATAAATTAGTTTATCAAGATAATATAAAAACTGTAAAAATAAATAATAATAAAATTTCAAAGTTAAGTGATTATATATCAAATATACTAGTAGTTATATTTAGTATAAATGATTTAAAACTAATTAAAGATACACCAAGCACTAGAAGAAAATTGCTTAATTTAGAAATATCTCAAATTAATAATATCTATTTAAAATATGTTAATTATTATAATAAAATATTAAAACAAAGAAATAATTATTTAAAAAAAGTATTCAATAGGGAAATAAATAAAGAATATATAAATATTTTAGATGATAAACTGATAGAATATGGTATAAAAATTAATGAATTTAGAAATAACTTTATAAATAAAATTAATGAAGTACTCAGTGAAATATATAAAAAAATTGGTATTGACAAGAAATTAAGTATTTTTTATAAAAGTGATTATAATGGATTAGATTCTGTTCAACTAAAAAAAATATATAATGACAATATTGGAAAAGATAAAAATTTAGGATCTACACAAATTGGCGTGCATCATGATGATTTTATATTCTATATAGATGATTATGAAGCTAAGTTTTATGCAAGTGAAGGTCAGCAAAAGAGTGCAGTCATAGCATTTAAATTGGCAGAATTGGAACTATTTAAGCAAACAAAGGGTGAATATCCTATATTAATTTTAGATGATTTATTTAGTGAATTGGATACAAAAAAAATTGAAAAAATATTAAATTATATAAACATTGATATTCAAACATTTATTACTACAACAGATTTAAAAAAAATAAAAAAAATATTTTTAAAAGAAAGTAAAATTTTTGAAATAAAAGACGGACAAATAAAGGAGGATTTTTATGAATGAATATAATGATAGTGATATACAAGTTTTGGAAGGATTAGAAGCAGTTAGAAAAAGACCAGGAATGTATATTGGAACTACAG
Organism: uncultured Bacilli bacterium; assembly: GCA_947626515.1. GTDB lineage: Bacteria > Bacillota_I > Bacilli_A > RF39 > UBA660 > UMGS1124. The sequence continues at coordinate 73,254 of CANQSL010000001.1, read as the reverse complement.
ATGTAAAGGGTTTGCATCATTTAGTTTGGGAAATTGTTGATAATGCGATAGATGAAGCTTTAGCGGGATTTTGCAATCATATAGAAGTAATAATAAATAGAGGAAATTCAATTACTGTAAAAGATAATGGTAGAGGAATACCAGTAGGAATTCATAAAAAAACTGGAATTTCTACGGTTGAAACTGTTTATACTGTTTTACATGCTGGTGGAAAGTTTGGAGAAGGCGGTTATAAAGTAAGTGGTGGTCTTCATGGTGTAGGTGCAAGTGTTGTAAATGCACTATCAAAATGGGTTAATGTTACTGTATACAGAGATGGAAAAATTCATGAAGCAAAATTTGCAAATGGTGGAAAAACAATTCAAAAATTAACCGTAATAGGAGAGTGTGAAGAAAATAGAACAGGAACTTCAGTTGAATTTAAACCAGATCCTGAAATTTTTGATACAGATATATATGACTATGAAACATTAAAAGTAAGAATACGTGAATTAGCATTTTTAAATAAAGGACTTTCTATTACATTAAGAGATGATAGAGATGATGAGGATACAACTGGAGAAACTTTTAAATATGACGGGGGAATAAGTGAATATGTAAAATTTTTAAATGCAACAAAAACTCCTATTCAAAAAGAAATAATTCATCTTGAAGGTGAAGAAGATGGCGTAATGTTTGAAGTGGCAATGCAATATAATTCAGGATATTCAGATAGTATTTATTCATTCGTAAATAATATTAATACACATGATGGTGGTACACACGAAGAAGGAGTTAGAAGAGCTTTAACTAGAGTGATAAATAATTATGCAAGAAAAGCTAATATTTTAAAAGAAAAGGATGATTCTTTGACAGGCGACGATGTTAAAGAAGGTCTTACAATGATTATTTCTTGTAAACATCCAAATCCTCAATTTGAAGGGCAGACAAAGGGAAGATTAGGAAACTCAGAAGTAAGAAAACTTGCTGATAGTGTATTTTCAAAAGGTTTTGAAAGATATTTAATGGAAAACCCAGATGATGCAAAGATTATTGTAGAAAAAACAATAACTGCAGCACGTGCAAGAGTGGCAGCTAAGAATGCAAGAGAATTATCTCGTCGAAAAGGTGATTTAGACGTTGTTACAAATTTTGGAGGAAAATTAGAAGATTGCAAAGAAAAAGATCCTTCATTATGTGAATTATTTATAGTCGAGGGAGATTCAGCTGGTGGATCAGCAATAAAGGGAAGAAATTCAATGACACAAGCAATTTTACCTTTGCGTGGAAAAATATTAAATGTCGAAAAAGCGAGATTAGATAAAGCTTTATCAAATGAAGAAATACGAACTATAATAACTGCATTTGGTACCGGTATAGGAGAAAATTTTGATTTAAGTAAATTAAGATATGACAAAATAATAATTATGACAGATGCCGATGTAGACGGCTCACATATTAGAGTATTGCTTTTAACATTATTTTATAGATTTTTTAGGCCTATTGTAGAAGCTGGACACGTATATGCCGCTCAGCCACCACTTTTTTGTATTAAACACGGAAAAACAATTAAATATGTTTTAAACAAACAAGAAAGAGATGCTTATATTGCTTCACTAAATCCAAATACAAAATATGATATTTTTAGAATGAAAGGTTTAGGAGAGATGGATGCCGAAGAATTAAATGAAACTACAATGGATATTAATACAAGAGTATTAAGAAAAATTACTGTTAATGATGCAATTTTAGCGGATGAAGCATTTTCATTATTAATGGGTGAAGAAGTAGAACCTAGAAGAAAATTTATTGAAGAAAATGCAATATATGCTGAAAATCTTGATGTATAGGAGGTATTATGAATAATAGTAGAGATAGATTAGAAGAAAACAATATAGTAGATGAAATTAATTCTTCGTTTATTGAATATTCCATGAGTGTAATTGTTTCAAGAGCATTACCAGATTTGAGAGACGGTTTAAAACCTGTTCATAGAAGAATTTTATGGTCAATGAATGAATCAGGCTACACTCCAGATAAACCTCATAAAAAATCTGCTCGTATAGTCGGAGATGTTATGGGTAAATATCATCCTCATGGTGATTCTAGTATATATGAGGCAATGGTTAGAATGGCCCAAGACTTTAGCTATAGAAACTGTTTAGTAGATGGTCATGGAAATTTTGGAAATATAGCAGGATCTGGCGCAGCAGCTATGCGTTATACTGAGTCTAGATTATCAAAAATATCTTTAGAGTTATTAAGAGACATTAATAAAGATACTGTAGATTTTAAACCAAATTTTGATGAATCTGAAAGGGAACCAGAGATTTTACCTTCAAGATTTCCTAATATTTTAGTAAATGGTACTATGGGAATAGCTGTAGGAATGGCTACAAACATTCCCCCTCATAATTTAGGAGAAGTAATTGATGGTTGTGTTGCTTATATAGATAATCCTGAAATAGATACGTTAGGACTTATGCAGTATATAAAAGGACCAGATTTTCCAACAGGAGGTATAATTTTAGGAAATAATGGTATAAAAAAAGCATATGAAACTGGTAGAGGAACAATAACTATAAGAAGTAAGGCAACTATTGAAGAAAAAAATGGAAGAAATTATATTATTGTTGATGAAGTACCATATGGAGTAAATGTATCTGACTTGAAAACTAAAGTTGCTGAGTTAGTTCATAACAAAATAATAGATGGTATTTCAGATTATCATACAGATTTAAAAAATGGAGTAAAGATTACAATAACTTTAAAAAAAGATGCTAATCCACAAGTTGTTTTAAACAATTTGTATAAACACACTCAATTTCAAACAACATATGGAATAATATTCTTAATGATTGATAATAAAGTTCCTAAAACATTAGGTTTAAAAGATATTATTGTAAAATATATTAATTATCAAGAAGAAATTATTATTAGAAGAACGAGATTTGAATTAGATAAAGCAGAAAAAAGAGTACATATTTTAGAAGGGTACAAAATCGCTTTAGATAATTTAGATGATTTTATAAAAATAATTAGAGAATCTGAAACTGATATTATTGCAAAACAAAAATTGATATCTAAATACGGATTAACGGATATTCAAGCTGATGCGATATTAGAATTAAAACTTCGTAGATTAACAGGTTTAGAGAGAGCAAAAATAGAAGAAGAATTAAAAGAGTTATTGCAAAAAATAGAAGAGTATAAATCTATTTTAGCATCTAGAGATAAAATATTAGCAATAATAAAAGATGAATTGTTAGAAATAAAGGATAAATATGCTGATGATCGTAGAACTAAAATCGATATGACCGCAATAGAATATATAGAAGATGAATCTTTAATACCTGAAGAAGAAGTAATAGTTACTTTAACTAATAAAGGTTATATAAAAAGATTAGCACTTGATACTTATAAGTCTCAAAATAGAGGTGGGGTAGGTGTAAAGGGAATGTCAACTAACGAAGAGGATTTTGTAGAACAAATGATTGATATTTCAACACATGATTATGTTTTATTCTTTAGTAATAAAGGTAAAGTTTATCGTATAAAAGGATACGAAATCCCTGAATTTAGCAAACAAGCAAAAGGATTGCCAATAATTAATTTATTGCCTATCGAAAAAGATGAATTTATAAATTCTGTTATAAAGATAAGTAAGGATGATAAAGCTAAATATTTAATCTTTGGAACGAAAAAAGGATTTAGTAAACGTACTTTAATTGAAGATTTTAATAATATTAGAGCAACAGGTAAAATTTGTATAACGTTGAGAGATAATGATGAATTAATAGGTGTTAAAAAGTCTTTAGGAGAAGATTATATTTTAATGGGCTCTTCTGATGGAAGAATGGTAGTGTTTAATGAAAATGAAATAAGAGTAATGGGAAGAACTGCATCTGGAGTTAGAGGTATTAATTTAAGTGAAGGAGCTACGTGTACAGGAATTGAGATTGGTACTTTAAATGATAATATCCTTATAGTAACTAAAAAAGGTTATGGTAAGAAAACTTTGATAAGCGAGTATAGAACTACTAAAAGAGGTGGAAAAGGTGTTAAAGCTTTAAATATTACAGATAAAAATGGTTCTATTGCATCATTTAAAATTACTATTCCAGATAGTGATCTTATGATAATCACTAATTCAGGAATGGTAATTAGGCTTCCAATTGATCAAATTAGTCAATTAGGCAGAGTTACTCAAGGAATCAAATTAATTAATTTAAAAGAAAAACAAGAAGTATCAACTATAAGTCTTGTAACTAAAAATGATTTAATTGCAAATGAAGAAGATTCTGAAAGCAAAGATAGCTAATTATATGTTTCACGTGAAACATATAAAAAGCATAAAACGATTAGAACAATGTTTCACGTGAAACATTGTTTTTTAATAATTAGTATTCAGAATGTTTCACGTGAAACATTAACTTGATATAGTTTAAAAAAAATGATAATATTATATCGTGCAATTAATATTTTTATTACCTGGTCAGGACGGGAACGTAGCAGCCATATTAAATAATATTAATGTGCACTTTTTTTATGGAGAAATTATGAATACAAAAATATCAAAAGAATTATTCAAATTATCAAATAAAGCTTATAAAAAAAATGAAATACCAGTGAGTGCTTTAATTTTAAAAAGTAACAAAATTATTGCAAAAGCATATAATCAAAAAAATATAAAAAGAAATTCATTATATCATGCAGAAATATTGTGTTTACTAAAAAGCTTTAAAAAATTAAAAAGATGGAATTTATCAGACTGTGAAATGTACGTTACGTTGGAACCGTGCGATATGTGCAAAGAAGCTATCTCAGAAGCTAGAATAAAAAAAGTATATTATATTTTAAAGAAAGGCAATATAACAAATAAATACAATAAAACAATATACGAACAAATGTATGATATAAATAAAGAAAAATTTCAAAAAAATATGTCAAAAATATTTAATAAAATAAGATAAAATGTGGACTACTTTAAATCCATTTGATACAATTAATACGGAGGGTTATTATATGGATTATAAAGTATTTTATAGAAAATATAGACCAAAAAATTTTAATGAATTAATTGGCCAAGATAATATTAAAGAAATATTAACTAATTCAATTAAATTGAATAAAATAGCCCATGCATATATATTTACTGGTCCAAGAGGAACAGGAAAAACAAGTACTGCTAAAATTTTTGCAAAGACTTTAAATTGCTTGGACAATTCAAATGGAATTTCGTGTGATAAATGTGAAAGATGTTTAGAGTATAATGAATCTGCAGATATAATAGAAATAGATGCTGCTAGCAATAATGGCGTTGAAGAAATTAGAGCTTTGAGAGATAGTGTTAAAGTTGCTCCATATAACTCAAAATATAAAATATATATTATAGATGAAGTACACATGTTATCAAACAGTGCATGGAATGCTTTTTTAAAAACCTTAGAAGAACCTCCAAGCCATGTTGTTTTTATTATGGCAACAACTGATATAAATAAAGTTCCAGAAACAGTAATGTCAAGATGTCAAAGATTTGATTTTTCAAAAATACCATCTGAAATTATGTTTGAACATCTAAAAAAAATAGCATCATTAGAAAAAATAAAAATTGAAGATGAGGCTTTAAATGAATTAATAAAATATTCTGATGGATGTTTAAGAGATGCTCTAAGTTATTTGGATCAAGTGTCTAAATTTAATACAAAAGTAAGTGTTGATTTAGTCGAAAAGTGTTTTGGCATTTTATCTAATAATACAATGGCATTGCTATATGATAAAGTAATAGCTAACGACAAATACGAAATAAATAAAATAATAGATGAAATAAATAAAAGTGGAGTTACACCATTAAATTTTATAAATTACTTTATAGAATTTTTATTAGATAAAATGCTAGTAGAAAAAAGCACCAATTCTCAAATTTTAAAAAAACTAATAAATTCTTTGAATGGAGTTTTATTGCAAACAAATTCTATAGTTAATCCATACACAATAATCAAAGTAGAATTAATTGCTTTTAATAGTAATAATAAAGAAGAAAATATTTCCCGGGAAATATTTTCCAATGAACATAAAAAACAAGAAATAATAATGGATATCAAAAAAACTGATAATATTGAGGCTAAAGACGAAGATATCTTAAATGAAATTCCAGAAATGGAAGATCAAAGTGATTTAATAGAAATAAAAAAGATAAGAATTAATAATAGTTTTTATAAAGCATCGAAACAATTAAAAAATGAAATTATGGAAAATTGGAAAAAATTTATTGAAAATCTTACAATAAATAAAAATTTTAGTATTTTAGGAAATGTTGAAAATATGAATATAGAAGTAGTATCGGAGACAAATATTTTATTTTCAACAGAGAATGAAAATGAAGCTTTATTATTTAATTCAAAAAAAGAAGAGATAGAAAGAGAGTATAATACTTTATATAATTCTAATTACAAATTTATTGCTTTAACCAAAAAAGAGTGGTTAGAAGAAAAAGATAGATTTATAAAAAATAAAGTTAGAAATTTTGAATATATAGAAGAAAAAACAGAAGAAAATAAAAGTGTTAATAATGCTGGTCAAAATTTGGCTACAGAAATTTTTGGCAGTGATATAATAGAAATTAGATAGGAGAAAAAAATATGAATAATTTAATGGCACAAGTTCAAAGAATGCAAAAGGACATTCAAAAAAAGCAAGAAGAAATTTATAAAACAATTTATACTGGAGAAAGTGAATGGGTAGATGTAGAAGTTTTTGGAAATAAAGAAATAAAAAAAGTTACATTAAAAAATAAAACAACAATGGATTCAGAGGATTTAGAATGTTTAGAAGATATGTTAAAGATTGCAATTTCTGATGCACATAAACAAATAGAAAAAGATGTTGAGAAAAAATTAGGAATGTATGGAAAATCTTTAGGTGGTTTACTTTAATGTATCCTAATGCATTATTAAATGTTATAGATCATCTAAAAAAGTTTGACGGTATGGGGGAGAAGTCAGCTGAAAGAATGGCATTGCAACTGATTGAAAAACCTTTGGAAGAAGTCGAGCAATTATCCAATTCGATTTTAGAATTAAAACAGAAAATAACACGATGTAAAAATTGTGGATATATTAGTGAAACAGAAGAATGTTCAATTTGCTCTAATAAAAATAGAAACGATAATCTTATTTGTGTTGTAGAAGAATATAAAAGTGTTGTTACTTTTGAAAAAACTGGTAATTATGATGGAAAATATCATGTGCTAAACGGGGTTATTTCTCCAATTGATGGTATAACTCCTGATGATCTGAATATTGATAGTTTAATTAAAAGAATTGATTCAATAAATGGAGATAAAGAAGTAATAATTGCATTAAAACCATCTATAGAAGGAGAAACAACTACGCTTTATTTAAAAAAAATATTAGAAGGACATAATACAAAAGTTTCGAGACTTTCTTATGGTATTCCAATGGGAGTAGAAATAGATTATTTAGATTCTATTACTTTGGATAGGGCATTAAAAGATAGAAAAGATATTTAGAAAGATTCTGCATAATATTTTACTAGGTGATTATATTTGAAATTAAAACATATTATAAAAAAATTAATATTTACAACAATATATTTATTTACTGTAAATATATTTTTATCTAAATTGGGTTACAATATTCCAATAAATATATTTACTTTAGTTATTGTTTATATTTTTAAATTACCAGGAATAATGTTATTGCTTTTTTTAAGTAGGTGGTAAGATGTTTGAAAATAAAAGATTAGAAAATATTTTAGATGAGTTTAAAAATAAGACTAATTCTCATTCTTTTATTTTTTATACAAATAACTTTGAAAAATGTAGAGAAGATGTAGTTACATTGATAAAAGGAATATTTAATACTCAAAATTTAGACTTAATTAAAATGGACTTTATTACCATTGAAAAAAATAATGAAAGTAAAATTTCTAAAGAGAGGATAGAAAGTTTAAAAACATTTTTTAAAACAAAGTCATATTTGAATAAAAACAGAGTTTATTTAATAGAAGAAGCTCATAAATTGACGTCTATTTCTGCAAATATAATTTTGAAGTTTTTAGAAGAACCTTTAGAAGGAGTAATTGCTTTTTTTATTACTACAAATCTAGATTCGGTTCTTTCTACAATTAAAAGTAGATCACAAATCATTAATTTATATTATGATGATACTTCAATAATAAATTCAGAATATATTGATTTTATGGAGAAATTTTTAAACGACTATACCCAAAAAGATTTATTTAAAGTTAAAAAAATTTTTCAAAATTATGATAGAAATGAAATAATAACTATATTTGAAACATATTTAGAATATTTATATAGAAATATATTGGAAAATGATGTTATAATAATAAAAAAATTGAATTATGCGATTTCTTTGTTAAATAAAAACGTAAATGTAGATTATGTTATAGATTACATACTTTTAGGAAGTGAATAAAATGAGTATTATAAGCATTTGTTTTAAAAAAAATGGCAAACAGTATTATTTTTTGAATGAAGAGTTCGATATTAATATCAATGATAAAGTTATTGTAAACACAGAACAAGGATTACAATTAGGGATAGTTGTTGATAATAATATTGACGAGAGTAAAGTTAATATAAAAAGTGAGTTAAAAACAGTTTTAAAAAAAGCGGATGATAAGGATTATAATACATATTTGAATAATCTGAAAGATTCAAAAATAGTAGTTGAAGAAACAAAAAAAAAGATAGAAAAAGATAAGATACCGATGACTATAGTAGATGCTAATTATACTTTTGATAAAAAACAATTAACTATTAATTTTGTAGCTGATGAAAGAATTGATTTTAGAAATTTAGTAAAATATTTAGCAGCTAAATATAAAACTCATATTGATTTGCATCAAATTGGTGTGCGCGATAAAGCAAAAGAAATAGGTGGAATTGGAGTTTGTGGATTACCTCTTTGTTGTAAAACCTTTAAAAACGATATACAGGGAATTACTATTAATATGGCTAAAAATCAAAATATTGCATTAAACCCAACCAAAATTAATGGTTGTTGTGGCAGATTATTATGTTGCTTGGCATATGAAGATGAAGGATACACGGAATTAAGAGAGAAACTTCCAAAAATAAATGATGATATTAAAGTTGATGGGAAAAAAGGCAAAGTAGCAAATTTAGATATTTTAAGAAAAAAAGTATACGTTAATATTAACGATGAAATAAAAGAAGTTGATTTTGATGTTAAATGATTTATTACATTATGATCTTAAAATTTTTCAAAACGAAGATTCTTTTAAATTTTCAATAGATTCAGTTTTATTAGCAGAGTTTGTAAATATTACTGATAAATGTAGAAATATAATGGACTTATGTACAGGAAATGCTCCAATACCATTAATTTTATCAACTAAATTTAAAAAAAATATTTATGGTGTAGAATTGCAAAAAGAAATATTTGATTTAGCAAAAAAAACGATTGACTATAACAATATTAAAAATATTACTTTAATAAATGAAAATATATTAAATTTAGAGTTAAATGAAAAAATGGATATAGTTACATGCAATCCGCCTTATTTTAAAATCAACAATCAATCTTTAATAAATGAAAACATGTCTAAAGCTATAGCAAGGCATGAAATAGCTGTAAAATTAGAAGATGTTATTAGAGTAGCTTCTAATATTTTAAAATATAGTGGATCTTTATGTTTAGTACATAGATGTGAAAGGTTTACCGAAATATTAGAATTATTTAAAAAATATAATTTTGGATTAAGAAGACTTCAGTTTGTTTATAATAGTCTAAATAGTGAATCTTGTTTTCTTTTAATTGAAGGAAAGTTAAATTGCAAAGATGATTTAAGAGTATTAAAGCCTTTATATATAGATAAATATTTGGAGGAAATATGAAATTAATAATAGGATTAGGCAATCCTGGGAAGGAATATGAAAACACTAGGCATAATATTGGTTTCAAAATTATTGATACATATTTAGGTAATATTAAATATAAATCAAAATTTGATGGATTATATTATGAATATAATGATAAAGAAAAAGTAATTTTTTTAAAGCCACAAACATATATGAATAATTCAGGTATTTCAGTGAAAAAATTTGTGGATTTTTATAAATTTAAATTAGAAGACATTATGGTTATTCAAGATGATCTAGATATAGATATTGGTAAATTTAAATTTAAATTCAATAGTAGCTCAGGTGGACATAATGGTATTAAGTCAATTATTAATAATTTAAATTCAAAAGAATTTTTTAGAATGAAAATTGGGATTAGAACTAATAATATAAATGATACTATTGACTTTGTATTAGGTAAATTTTCTAATAAAGAATTAGAAAGTATTAATTATGAATTACTTTTATCAGCAATAGATGATTTTATAAAATATGATTATAAATATGTTATGAACAAATACAATGGAATGTGATATTATGTTTAAAGATTACTTTATATATGAAGATAATATAACTATTAGTGGCCTAACTTCATCTCTTATTAATGAATATATTTTGAATTATTTTTTAAATAATGAAAAAAATGTTTTGGTGGTAACAGAGTCTTTATATAATGCCAATTTGATATTTAAGGACTTATCTCAAATGAATCCCAATGTATTGTTATTTCCAATGGATGAATTTGCAACCGTGCTTGCAATATCATCTTCACCGGATTTAAAAATTGCAAGGATAGATACATTAAATAAAATAGATAGTGCAAAAAAAATAATAGTTACTAATTTAACTGGATATTTAAAATATATTGATAGTAAGCCAAATACATTAACTATTAATAAAAATATAAAAAGAGAAGATATAATTCAATTTCTAGAGGATAATTCTTATAACAAGACGAATTTAGTTACATCTACGGGAGAATATGCAGTTAGAAGCTTTATTATAGATCTATTTTCTATTAATTATGACAATCCAATTAGATTGGAATTTTTTGGGTCTGATTTAGAATCTATAAGAATCTTTGATTTGGAAACTCAAATTTCGAAAGAAAGCTTAGATGAAGTCGTTATATATAGTTTTAATGATACAAATAAAAATAATACTAAAGAGATTATATATAATAGATTGAATAATCCTCAAGTTTTTTTAATTGATTATGATAAAATATTATCTTCATATAATGAATTTAAGAATTCTAAAGAAGAATTTAAATTAATTGATAATAATTATTTTGATATTTTTAATATAGATAAAATCAAAAATAAAATATATATAAATACTTTGGTTGATAATGCTATAGATAAAAAAGTAAAAAAATATCAATCTAGAGATATAGTTAATTTTAATAATAATTTTAATAACTTAAAGATTTATATAAATGATCAAATAAATAGAAATATTATTATTTTTATGATTGAAAATGAAATACTAATAAAAAAAATATTATCATTATTTGGAAATTTAATTTCTTTTAATACTTATTTGCCAAATAGAGTAAATTTATTTAAAAAAGGTATATCAAAAGGATTTATATTTGAAAATTATATAGTTATATCAGAATATGATATTGAAAATGCAAAAAGAAGTGTATCTTTTTTAAATCATTATAATATAGGAAGAAAAATAAAAGGTTTTGAGGATCTTAAACAAGGAGATTACGTAGTTCATATTTCCCATGGAATTGGGCAATATCAAGGTTTAGTTACATTAGAAAATAAAGGTATTAAAAAAGATTATTTATTAATTAAATATGCAGGAAAAGATAAGCTTTATATACCTGCTCAAAAAATAGAGACAATTTATAAATACAGTGATGAAGACATAAATGTACCTAAACTATCTGTTTTGGGAGGAACAAGTTGGGAGAAAACAAAATATAAAGTAAGAAACAAGATAAAAGATATTTCAGAAGATTTAATAAAATTATATGCTGAAAGAGAGCTTGAAGAAGGAGAAAGATATTTATCATTTCCAGAAGAAGAGATTTTTGCTAATGAATTTGAATATACAGAGACAAAAGATCAATCAAAATGTATAAAAGAAATACTTGATGATTTATCACAAAAGAAACCTATGGATAGACTTCTTTGTGGGGATGTTGGATTTGGAAAGACTGAAGTAGCTATGAGAGCTATGTTTAGAACAGTGTTAAATAATAGACAAGTTGTATATTTGTGTCCAACGACAATTTTATCTAAGCAACAATATGAAGCTTGTAAAAAAAGATTTAGACATTTTGGAGTAAATATAGAACTTTTAAATAGATTTACATCAATTAAAGAATTTAATCAAATAAAGGATAAATTGGAAAAAGGAACAGTTGATATAGTAATTGGGACTCACAAATTATTTAATGAGACAATTAAATATAAACATTTAGGACTTTTGATTATAGACGAAGAACAACGATTTGGTGTAGCGCAAAAAGAAAAATTAAAAAGTTTAAAGAAAAATGTAAATATACTTACATTATCAGCTACTCCGATTCCTAGAACTTTAAAGATGTCTATGAGTGGAGTGAAAGATCTATCAATAATAGATACTCCTCCAGTAAATAGATATCCAGTTCAAACTTACGTAATAGAGGATAATAATTATTTATTAAAAGAAGCTATATATAAAGAACTTTCTAGAGATGGACAAGTCTATTTACTTAATAATAATATAGAACAACTACAAAATGAGTATGATTTGATTTGTAGGTTAGTTCCAGAGTCTAAACCTTGTATAGCATATGGAAAAATGGAAAAAGACACTTTAAATGGAATTATAGAAGATTTTGTAGATGGAAAATATAATGTATTAATTTGTACGACTATAATAGAAACTGGTATAGATATTCCAAATGTAAACACATTGATAATAAAAAATGCGGATATATTTGGCCTTAGCCAACTATATCAAATAAGAGGTAGAGTTGGAAGAAGCGATAGAATAGCTTATGCATATATGATGTATGATAAAACAAAATTCTTAAATGACATTGCAATTAAGAGATTGAAAACAATAAAAGAATTTACTGAACTTGGAAGTGGCTACAAAGTTGCAATGAGAGATTTATCAATAAGGGGAGCAGGAGAACTATTGGGTAGTAGTCAATCAGGTTTTATAGAAGCTGTTGGAATTGATTTATATATGGATATGATTAACGATGAAATAAATAAATTGAAAGGTAATCAAGTAGAAGAAAAAAACGATAGTGAAAAGCCTTTATTAGAAGTAAGTACTTCGATATCAAAGGAATATGTAGATGATGAATCACTTAGAATAGAAATTCATAAACTTATAAATGAAATTAATTCTGAAGAAAGTTTTAATAGAATAAAAAACGAAATAGAGGATAGATTTGGGAAAATTAGCAGTGATATTATAAATTATATGTATGAAGAGTGGTTCCAATATGAATCTAATAGTTTAAAAATTGAAAATATAAGGTATCTAAATAATTTTGTTGAAATAGAATTTTCTGAAGAAATATCAAGTAAATTAGATGGCGAAAAATTATTTTTACAAATATATAATATAAATCCGAAATTTAAATTAAAATACGTAAGAAAAAGACTAATTATATCATTAAATATAATTAATAGAAAAGGTGATTATGTAAAAGATTTATTGGACCTAATTTTATTAATAAAAGATTGCATAAAATAGTGAAATGTAAACATACTATTATTGGTGATATCCTTTGAGTTATGTGTTTAAAAAAAGAATTGATGAACTTGGAAGAATTGTTATACCAAAAGAAATAAGAGATAGTTTTAAAGTAAAGAATTTTGATGAATTAGAATTATATATGGATAATGAATCAATAATTATAAAAAAAAGTATAGGTATAGAATCTTATAAAACTAATATAGATAATATATTAAAATTAGCAAAAAAAATTATAGATTTTGATATTGTTATATTAGATAAAATGAAAATAATAAGTTCAACAAGTGAAAATTATTGTTATAAAGATTTAGTAAAACCTAAAATAGAAAATATTAATAATGGAAAGTTTGAAGGAATTTTATTTGAAGAAAAGTATATATCTTGTTATTTATCTAATATACCATTAATTGTTGATAGTAATACAGTAGGATTTATGTTTATTATTAGTAATAATAATTTAGTCGATAATGAAATAGTATCTTTAATTAAAAATATTATAATTAGTTTAATGGAATGAAATAGCATAGAAATATGCTGTTTTTTAAGTTATAATAATTTTGGAGTGATATATATGATCATAGATAGTCATTGTCATATTTATAGTGAATATTATGATAATATTTCTGAATTGATGAATAGTTTAAAAAAGTCAAATATTTTTGTGATAAATAATGCAGTAGGGTATAAAAGTTCATTAGAGATTATAAAATTATCTAAATTATATGAAAATATGTATTTTGTGTTGGGAGTTCATCCTGAATCAGATTATAAAGAACTAAGTGATGTCACAAAATTAATAGAACAAAATTTAAATAATAATAAATTTTTAGGTATAGGAGAAATTGGATTAGATTATCATTATGAAGATTTCAATAAAGAACAACAAAAAGAACTATTTAAAGCTCAACTAAAATTGGCTGAAAAATATAATTTGCCAGTAATAATTCATTCAAGAGAATCAACAAAAGATGTTATAGATATATTAAAATTATATAAAGTTAAAGGGATAATACACTGTTTTAATGGTAGTGTAGAAACTGCAAAAGAATATATTAAAATGGGTTTTAAATTGGGAATTAATGGTGTTATCACTTTTAAGAATTGTAAATTAATAGAAGTTTATAAACAAATTGGAGTAGATAATGTAGTATTTGAAACAGATAGTCCTTATCTTACTCCTGTTCCTTATAGAGGAGAAAAAAATAGTCCTTTACATATAAATGAAATTATTGATTATGTATCTAATTATTTGGATATTGATAGAAATATAATTATAAATAAAAGCATTGAAAATCTAAAAACTATATTTAATTAGTAAAAATACCAATTGTTGGTATATTTTTGACAAAACTACAATATAATGTTATATTTATAACTATGAAGGTGATAAATTGAAAATAGTTGGAAAAATAGTAAAATTTATGATTATTATTGTTGCAATGGTTTGTATCACTAAAGTAAATATTGAAAAAGATAATGGGATAGTATTGAATGACAATACAAATAAAGTATTAGATTTAACTGCAATGGCTTATAAGATAGAGCAGATTAAATTACAAGATTTAAATTATCCTTTAGATACATATGTTGGATATTTAACTGGTTATGCTGCTGATTGTCCTTTATGTGGAGGAACATTGGGATGTACTGGTCAAAATGTGCTTGACGGAACAACGACTTATTTTGATAACGATTATGGTACAGTAGGAATTGTTGCATCATCAACTAATTTAGCTTGTGGCAGTATAGTTAGATATAAACTAAATGATAATACAGTTACAGCAATAGTTTTAGATAGAGGTGTTACAGGAACTAATTTAGATTTATTAGTCAGTGATGAAGAGTATGCATTTAAGAATATAGGCAGGAAATATATTAGTTATGATATCTTACGATTTGGATGGTCAAGATAGAAACATCTTGATTTTTTAATGGAGGTAATAGTGGAAAAAATAAATTATAAAAAGCGTTTTGGACAAAATTTTTTGCAAGATACTGAGGTTTTAAATACTATAATAAATAATTTTGAAGTAGCAAATGATGGAATAATAGTGGAAGTGGGAGCAGGATCTGGTATTTTAACTAAAAGATTATTAGAGAAAAATATAAAAGTTTTGTCTTTTGAGATTGATAAGACTTTGGCTCCAATTCTTGAAAAAATTAATAATCCAAAGTTAGAAATAGTGTATGAAGATTTTTTAAGTGTAAATTTAAAAGAATATTTAAAAGGATATAATCACATTTATTTTATAGCTAATATACCTTATTATATTTCAACTCCAATATTGCAAAAATTTATAGAAAGTGAAACAATTCCAGATATTTCAATAATTATGGTACAAAATGAATTAGGTAAAAGACTATGCTCTAAACCTTCTACAAAAGAATATGGTGCTATTACAGTTTATTTGAATTATTATTTTGATATAGAATATTTATCTTTTGTAGATAAGAAATGTTTTTATCCTATTCCAAAGGTTGATAGTGCTTTAATAAAATTTAGAAAAAAACAAAATTTATTATATGTAAAGGATTTTTTTGTTTTTAGAAAATTAATAACTGATTCATTTAAATTTAAAAGAAAAAATTTAAGAAATAATTTAAAAAATTATGATTTGAATATTATAGATGGAATATTAAAAAAGTATTCTTTATCACTTAATGATAGAGCTGAAGATATAAAATATGAGATTTTTGTAGAAATAGCTAATAAATTGTCATAATTTTATATAATTTTTTCTTTTTTTTTGTTATAATTTATTTATGGTAGTAGTTAGGTGGTGGTTGATATAGAAGAAATAGAATTATTTGTTCCAGGAAGAATCGGCTTAATAGGAGAATTAAGCGACCTTGTTAGTCCTTATTTAAGTCAAAATCCTGAATTACCTCCTGGAAGAGCAATTGCCTGCACAATTGATAAAGGTATTTATTCAAAATCAAAAAAAAGTAATAAATTAATATATGAGTTTAAAGATATATATTTTGAGGTTGATTTAATAGAGGAAAAATTAAAAAGTGAAATAGAAAAAGGCAGTTTTGTAGCATACATTTGTGGAACAGTATTATATCTTAAAAATAGTGGATATAAGATTGGTGGAATACATATTTTTATTACAAAGATGGATTTACCTATTAAAAAAGGGCTTTCATCATCTGCGGCAATATGTTTAACAGTTGCCAAGGCATACAACAGTTTGTATGAGTTAAATTTATCAGATGATGATTTAAAAAATATAGCTTACTATGGAGAACATTTAGCTGGTTCAAAATGTGGAAAATTAGATCAAAATAGCATAATGAATAATAACTGTTCAAGTTTAACATTTTATGAAGAAAATGTTGTTTCTACACCAGTATTATTAGAAAAAGATTTATATGTCTTAATTGTAGATTTAAACAGCAATAAAGATACTAGAATAATCATGAGTTCTTTTAATAGGGCATTGCCTATTGCAAAAAAAGAAAAAGATAAATTATTATTAGATATAATTGGAAATAAAAATGTTGAATTGGTTGAAAAAGCTATTTCTTGTTTGGAGTTAGGTGATTTAAAGATATTTGGCAAATGTTTAAGTGAAGCGCAGCTTCTTTTGGATAAAGCAAAAGTAGCTTGTAAAGAATTTAAAGCTCCTGCTTTGCACTTATTATTAAGTGATGGATTCGTTCAATGTCTAACATATGGAGGAAAAAGTATAGGTTCAGGAGGGGATGGAAGTTTGTTATTAGTATGTGAAAATGCAAAAACTCAAAATACATTAGAAAGTTATATTAAAGAAGTATATGGAATGGATTCGATAAGTTTTTGTATAAATAAAAGTAGTAAAGGAATGAAGTTATGAATAAAAAAAATGTAATAATAGTTGGTGCCGGTCCGGCAGGATTGACAACGGCATATTATTTATTAAAAAATAGTGATAAATATAATGTAACAATTTTAGAAAAAGACAGTATTATTGGAGGAATTTCTAAAACAGTTGAATTTGATGGATATAAAATAGATACAGGTATACATAGATTTTTTACAAAAAATGATGAGGTAGAAAAGATATGGCTTGATTGTTTGCCATTGCAGGGGAAACCCGCTTACGACGATAAGTTATTAAATGTTGATAAACCATACGTTGAAGGTGGTCCAGATCCAGAAAAAGAAGATAAAACAATGCTTATAAAAAATAGAATTACAAGAATTTTTTATGGAAGAAAGTTTTATGATTATCCAGTTAGTTTAAATATGACTACAATAAAAAATATGGGTTTTTTTACTTTGATGAAGGCAGGATTTAGTTATTTAAAGTCTTGTATTCATAAATTGCCTGAAACAAGTTTGGAAAACTTTTATATTAATAGATTTGGGAAAGTATTATATAGTATGTTTTTTGAAAGTTATACAGAAAAAGTTTGGGGAATTCATCCAAGTAAAATCTCAGCAGATTGGGGCTCACAAAGAGTTAAAGGGTTATCAATAACAGCCGTTATTAAAGATATGTTTAAACGATTATTTAAAAAGAAAGACAATAAAAATACAGAAACTTCTTTAATAGAACAATTTATATATCCTAAATTGGGTTCTGGACAAGTATATGAAGAAATGGCAAATAAAATAAAAGAAATGGGTGGAGAAATAATTCTTAATGCTGATGTAAAGGAAATTAAATTTAAAGGAAATAAAATATCTAATGTTACATACCTTAAAGATAATGAGAAAATTCGTATTAAGACCGATATCTGTGTTTCGTCAATGCCAATAAAATATTTATTTGAAAATGCAAAAGGAATAGATATTCCTAAGAATATTTATAATATAGCAACAAAACTTCCTTATAGAGAATTTATGTCAGTAGGATTATTAGTAGATAAACTATATTTAGAAAATACTACAAATGTAAAAACACTAAATAATATTATTCCAGACTCATGGATATATGTTCAAGAACCTGATGTTAAAATGGGAAGAATTCAGATTTTTAATAATTGGTCTCCATACTTATTTAAAAGTAAAGAAGAAATTAAAAATAAAGTCTTATTTACATTAGAATATTTTTGTAGCGAAAAAGATGAATATTGGAATATGTCAGACGAAGAATTCATAAACTTTTCTATTGAAGAAGCCTTAAAGTTAAAAATAATTAGTAGCAAAGATGTTGTAGAAAAATCAATTAGAATTAAAATTCCAAAAGCTTATCCAGCATATTTTGGAACGTATTCAAAAATAGATAAAGTTATTGATTATTTAAATAAATTTAATAATTTATATTGCGTTGGAAGAAACGGACAACATAGATATAATAACATGGATCATTCTATGCTAACTGGTATAGAGACAGCTAAGAATATTATTAATAATAAGTCATCTGATAAAAAAGAAATATGGAATGTAAATACAGAAAAAGATTATCACGAAGAAAAAAGCAAATAATATAAAAATAATCTTTTTTTATGCATTATAGGTGGTATTTATGAATTATCTAAAAAAAATATGGAATATAATTTGGAAAAATAAATTTAATATATTAATTCTTTCTATTTATACTATGATTAGTATGAAATATTTAAATACTCATGAACCTTGGCGAGACGAGGCACAAGCTTGGTTAATAGGCAGGGATTTAAGCATTTTTGGAATGATAAAACAAATGTATTATGAGGCGCATCCTTGTTTATGGAGTTTAATTTTATCACCGTTTGCAAAATTAGGATTTCCATATTTTACAATGAATTTAATAAGTTATTTAATTATGTGGTTTACAGCACTTTTAATTTTAAAAAAGGCTCCATTTAATATGTTTACAAAATTGGTAATAATTTTTTCTTCTCCATTTATGTACACATATTCTGCTATAGCAAGAAATTATTGTTTAATACCTTTAGCCATTACATTAATTGCGATAAATTATAAAAATAGGCATGAAAAACCTTTACCATATGTGTTATCAATTTTAATGTTAGCATGGACTCATATAATAATGCTTGGTATGGTTGGAATTCTATACTTACAATTCTTTTGGAATGAAGTTATAACTAGAAGAAAAACAAATACAAAATCAGAAAAAAAGAAAATATTATTTTGTTTAATTCTTGCTATTGTGGGGTTACTATTATTTGTTATTCCAATTGGTCTTGGCGGTGCCAAAAACAATTTAGTACATTTAGATAGAAAAGTAGATGTATTTTATTGGACAAGTAATATAGCTTATTATGTTTTTGGTCATGGTGATTTGGGCTATAATATTGCACTATTAGTATTGCTTACACTTTTTATATTATATGAGACTATATTTTATAGAAAGAATATGCCAATATTATACTTAAGTATTTTGTTCCAAATATATGTTTATCATTATATATATGCAATTTCCCAACAAAGAACTGATTCTTTAATATTTATATTTATGTTTATTTTTTGGATACAAAGAGAAAAAAATAAGAGAAGTTGGTTTAAAAGAATATATGGGGGAATTATGGGAATTGTAGCTTTATGTTTAGTAATTATGTATTCAAATGGGATATATGAAATGATGAAATCAGATTATAATTCATTATTTTCAAGTTCACATGAAACAGCAGATTTTATTAATTACTATTTAGAGGATAATAGCATTATATTAGCACAAAATATGCCGAATACTGCTGCAATTTTACCATATATTGATGATTCTAAAAATTTATATTTTTATGGACTTGATATAGATGATGAATTTTCATATGTTAGTTGGAATTATGAATATAAGACATTTTATGGAAATAAAATAAAAAATTTAGTTTCCACTAAATTTATAAAGGATAAAAATATTTATTTACTTTGTAGTGGCGGTGGATGTAACTCTTATTGGGAAATAATAAATAATGGATATTTGTCTTTTGTATATCAGAGTGAATATTCTCCAAAAGAAACATATATTATTTTTAAAGTTAATATGAATAGAGTTAACAAATTCTGCGTTTAATAGTATTATTTTCAAGTTAAATAATATAATTAAATGGTGATATAATGAATTTTAAAATAGGTGATTATGTTACAAGAAAAAGTTATAATAACGATACAATATTTAAAATTA
The DNA here is from genome assembly GCA_947626515.1 of uncultured Bacilli bacterium. Lineage (GTDB taxonomy): Bacteria > Bacillota_I > Bacilli_A > RF39 > UBA660 > UMGS1124. The sequence goes on along the minus strand of CANQSL010000001.1, from coordinate 52,590 downwards.
TTGATATAAATGAAACCCTATATATATTAAAGGGAGTTGATATAAGATTATATGCTGATTCTTTAAAAGATGATTTATTATTATGTAAATATAAAAATGAAGACGATACTCTTTTAGAAAAGATAGTAGAAAGAGATAATTTAGATAGAAATGAATATTTTTATTTACCAGCCAAAATACTACATATAGATGGAGATAAAGATTATCTATCAAGATGTTTGAGTTTCTATAACAAAGCAAACGTTTTTGCTATAGGAGAACACATAAAAGAAAGTGAAATTCCTACTAATATTGTCAAATTATTGAAAAAATATAATCCAGATATTTTAATAATTACAGGGCATGATTCAATATATAAAAATAGTGATAAATCAAATATAAATAATTATAAAAATTCTAAAAATTTTGTTAATGCAGTTTATGCAGCAAGAGAATATGAAAAAAGCCATGAAAAGTTGGTTATAATTGCAGGAGCTTGCCAAAGCGATTATGAGGCTTTAATTAAATCAGGTGCAAATTTTGCATCAAGCCCTAAAAGAATAAATATACACGCTTTAGATCCTGCCATAATAGCGGTAAATATAGCTTTAACGGAAAAAAATAAAGAGATAAATTTATTAAATTTGTTAAATAAAACAAAGTATGGTAAAGATGGAATAGGTGGGCTTAAATCAAATGGAATGATGTATGTGGGATATCCAAGATAAAAGTATTGATTTTATTGATAAATTGGTTTACAATGGTTATAGAGTTCAAAAGTAACTTGAAAGGAGTGTGCATGTTAATGAAAATAACATCAGTAAATGTAAAAAAAGTTGAAAAAGAAGGCTCTAGAATGAAAGGAAAAGCATCTGTTTTAATCGATGATTCTTTTGCAGTTCATGATATAAGAATTATCGAAGGTGATAATGGATTGTTTATAGCAATGCCAAGTAGAAAAACAGCAACTGGAGATTATAGAGATATAGCTCATCCAATTAATTCTGATGCAAGAAAAATGTTTGAAGATGCTATAATCGAAGAATATAATAAAGCAGAAGAAACTGTTGAAGAATAACCACATTGTGGTTTTTTTAATATAATTTTTTTAATTGCATATAATTATGTAGGTGATTATATGGAATCAAATTTTGATAGTAATGTAATAAGTCATAGTGTTAAAATCTTAGAGAGAAGTAATATATTTATTACTGGCACAAAAAAGGTAAATAGTTTTAACGAAAATGAATTTTCAATTCAATCTGTTATGGGCAATATTTTGATAAAAGGTAGTGGATTGGAACTTATTAAATTGGATACTAATGAAGGAAATATTTGCATAAAAGGCAAAATAAATAATGTTCAATATTTGGAAGGTATTGATGGAGACAAAGAACAAGGATTCTTTAGCAAATTATTTAAATGAAAAATCTTATTAATATATGTTTAACCTTATTTTATTGGATAATATTTTTTTATATTTTAAAAAGATTAAAAATAAAAAATATATATAAATCTTTTATATTATTAATTTTATTTATTATATATTTTTATTTATATTATATTTTCTTTTTAGGCGTATTTAATTATTATAATTATTTAATTATCATATTTACATTTATTTACATATTTATATATAAATAAATATTGATTATTAAAAATTTTATGCTATATTTATTATGGTGACAAATATGAAAAAAAATAAGTTTGCTAAGAGAAGAATGTTTGTTTTATTTTTAGTATTTGTTTGTTTGATAGGATATATGGGTTATATTACCTTTAATTATTGGAATCAAATTTTAGCTAATAAGAAAATTAAAAAAGAGTTAGAAGAAAAATATAATAATTTATTATCTGAGAAGGAAATATTAGAATCAGATGTTGTTAAATTGCAAGATCCAAATTATGCTGCAAAGTATGCAAGAGAAAAATATTTATATACTAAGAATGGTGAATTAATAATAAAAATAGTTGATGATTAATTAATTTTGTGTTATATTTGTTGACACGGGGTCGTAATGGTTTCGACAGAATATATTTCTATTTAGTTGCAAGTGGTGGCCAATCCTAAGTGGCAACAGTTTAAAATTAACTGACAAAAATTATAATACAAATAGCGCTTTAGCATTTGCCTAATTTGGCAATGGCGCACTTTAATTTTTTTTGCTTATAGATTAAATTAAGGTTCATATATATAAGATATAATAATTATTTTGTTTAGAATAATTATTGAATTTTATTAAACTATATTAATAAATAGATGTTAGACTCTTTTTTATTAATGAATATATAGCTCTAACTAAACTTGTAGACGCTAAGTAAGAAAGTATTTTGGACAGCAGTTCAATTCTGCTCGGCTCCACCATTTAAAAATTAACGTCCTTAAAATAGGACTTTTTTAATACTCTTTAAATTTGAAACACACTAGGAAACACACTTGTATATTGACAAAAACAATATGCGATAATATTTAATAATACAAAGAAAGTGGGTACAATAAATGAAAAAAGTTATAATAGGTATAGTTTCAAAACACTATAATAAAGATTCTATAAGGCCTGACATGTACATAAGGGATGAAATCAAGCAATCTGTATTCGATAATGGAGCAATAGCGATTGGCATCTTGTTACCAAGAGATGAAAAGTTAGATGTAGAAGATAATTGGGTTAATAATCTATCACAAGAAGAATATGATTCATTAATCACACAAATTAATCTATGTGATGGAATTATATTTCAAGGTGGAGGAGCATGTGATAACTACGAGATGATAGTAGCAAAATATTGTTATGATCATGATATTCCAACTTTAGGTATTTGTTGTGGGCAAAACGTCATAGTTAGAGCATTGGGTGGTACGACATATAAAATTTCTAATCCTAAAAAACATAATCAAATAACAGAAAAATATGTCCATAATATATATATAAATCCATCTTCAAAATTTTATAATATTATTAAGCATAAAGAAATAAAAGTAAATTCGAGGCATAAAAAAGCAGTTCATAGTTATCCCTTATTAGAAAAAGTAGCAACTTGTGAAGACGGCTATGCTGAAGTAGTGGAATCCAAATGCAAAAAATTCTATATGGGTGTAAGATTTCATCCAGAAAGTTTATATAAAATTGATGAAAATATGAATAATATATTTAAATATTTTATAGATGTTTGTAATCATTAAAGTTGTTGTACTTCTTCCTTTAGGGCACCATAGTGGTATTAAACAAACTTTTAGTTTGATTATCTATATTTTGGGAGAGATTAATGCTCTTCCTTTTTTCTTTTTATTTTTGCAATATTATTAAAACTTTTTTAATTTACATCAAAAAATATGAATGCTATAATATATAGTAATCGGGAGGATAATTGATGGAATTTATAACTACAAATAGAATAAAAACAAAAGAAGAATTATTAGAATCTTTAAAAGAATATAGAGGAATACTTACAGAACCTATGCTAAATTATTTGAATTCTTTAATAGAATTAGAATTTTCTGTTATAAGAGAGTATATTAGTGATTCTGATAGAAAGGCACTTGCTGAATTAGAAGTATATAAAAAAATAGCAATTTATAACATCTACAATAGAGTTCAAAACTTATTTAATCAACAAAATGATAAATTCATTTTATCTGGAAATAATGATGTATTGGAAAGGTTGAGTGTATCAACTGAATTAAGTGATAGAAGCGTAGAATTATTTGATTTTGATTACAAAGAAATTCATTCTAGTGGTTGGAATACTCCTAAAGTTCCAAGTGGTTTTAAGACATTGAATATTGGGGATGTTTCATTATTTCAAACATTTGAAAGTAAAGAATTGAGAGAAGCCGAATTAGATAGAGTAATGAGAATATTAGAGAGATTATATGATCAACGAAATCCGTATCCATCTCGTCCTGGTATTGTAGGTGGGCCTGGTACAACTTGGGAATTCGATCATGCAAGAAAAATACAAGAATACGAAGAACGATTTAAACAATTGGATAGTAAAAAAGAATTAAGTGATGAAGATAAAAGAGAAATAGAAATAACAAGACGAATTCATGATTTATTATTAGAAGATTTTGGCTTAACTAGTGAAAGTTTTGTAGATGAAAGTAATCACCCTTTTGCTCATTTTGGTAAAGAAAAAACAGAGTTAAAGAAAACACTTATTAAAAGAATGCCTAATTTAACAATTATAGATAATATTAAATATATTTAAATATAGATATAATTTTGATATAATACTACATATTTTTAAGAAAGTTATAAATTAAGAAATTAATTTATAAATAAGGTTGAAAAAGGAGGTTGTATGGGACTAAAAGTTGGAACTGTTAAATTAGAAGAATATAATGCAAATTGGAAAAATATGTTTGAAGAAGAAAAAATTAATTTAGAAAATTTATTTGGTAATGTAGCAATAAAAATAGAACATATTGGTTCTACTAGTATAGTTGGATTATGTGCAAAACCTATTATAGATATTGCAGTTGCAGTTAACAGTTTAAATGATTTTAATAAAGTAAAACAAAACTTTGAAAAAGAACCGTATTCTATTAAAGAAGATTCTGTAGATGATGAGATTTTAATTAGAAAGGGTTCTATAGATAATAGAACTCACTTTATTCATGTAATGGAAATAGATAGTAAAAGATATAAAAACACTATATTATTTAGGGATTACTTAAATAAATATAAAAAAGCGTGTGAAGATTATAAAAATTTAAAAATAAAATTAGCATCTATTTATTCAGATAATAGAAAAATGTATACAAGTTCAAAAAATGATTTTATAGAAGATATAATTAAACTTGCAAAAGAAAATAAAGACTATATTAAATAATATTTTACTTTTCAACAATAGATAAAAGTGAAATATTTTCTATATTTTAATTAATAAAAAAGTTTTAGATTTATTTGTTTTTCTTACATATTTTTACTATTTATGATTGTGAAGACGATAAGATTATTTTATAGGAGGATATTAATGAAGAAAATTATAAAAATAACAGCATTTACTGTTAGTTTAATTTTAGGAATAATATTTTTAATTTTATTTATAGATGCTATTGTGCATAGGGATCAATGGGGATTATTTCTACTTATAGCTGTACCTTATTTAATTTTATCTGAAGCTTTTTTTATATATCCAGTATTAACAATTATAAATTTAGTTAAAAAGAATAAAAAAATGTAAAAAATTGACATTATTTTTTTCTTTCTTTATAATTACTTTAGACGTGAAATAAAAGTCGGATAAATAAATGCGATCATGAATATAGTCTTTGGATTAGAAGTTATGGTATTCCTTCAGAATATGAAGAAACTATATTTACAGATGATGTAAAAATTGTTGGTCCTCAAATGTATGCTAAAAGAGTTTGTACTAAATGTAATAAAGTTCAAATATTGGTTGGAACTAAAGTAGAGGAAATTCTAATAGAAGAGGAGAAAAAAACAACAAAAAAATTATAATTTTAAGCATATAAAAATTTTTTTGATAGGGGGAATATATATGGAAAATTTAGATGAAGAAACTCAATTAATTGCTGTTGAAAAAGTATTAGATGAAATGCAAAAAGTAGAAGAATTTGTTGGTGCTTGGAATGCTTCTTGGTGGGAACAATGCTTAGATGCATATAGTATACCTTTATATAATACAGAAAGATATGTTGTTCAAGATATTGAAAAAAAATATTATGATCAATATAAGTTGGAAAATGTATATTATCCAGAAAAGAGAAACGGCTTGCCACTTAGAAGAGTAATATTAGAAGATGATTGTGGTAAGAAATATGAATGTGAGTTTGGACGAATTGACTGGATTGATATGAATTCACGTAAATCTGCAAGAGCTTTTTCTTTTAATAATAATGGTATTATTAAGTTTTCTAAATCTGACAAAATTGGTCAAAAACAAACTATGCAACATCCAACAAGAATTACTTATGATATAACATTTGATATATTATCGAATGATTTTGATATATCAATTATAAATAGTCGATTGACTAGTGATTTAAAGCAAAGATATAAAAACGATTATTTTAAAGTATCATTTAAAAATAATATATTAATAGAAAAGTTTAATGATATTGAGATAATTCGAGATTTAAATACAGGAATGCGTTTAGTAAAAATCGTAAAGGAGTATGACAAAAGTGATAGTCAAAACAATGCTTCAGTATCTTTTGAAGCATCTTTGAATTCAAACGATAATTTAGAAGTTGGTTCAATTTTAATAGAAACTCATAAGAAAAATGGTAAAGTTAATGGTACATATCGACTTGATGTTAGTAGAAAAAAAGGTATTCGTGCTAACTTTTATTCAAGAAAAGGAGTTAAAGTTGATTTGACTAGTAATCCAATATTATTGGAAACTGCAAATACTTTGTTGTTGACTTCACAAATGAATAATAGTGGAGAAATGATTGTTTCTGATTTTGCTAATTCTGCACAAGCAAAAATAACAAAAAATTTAAGTGAAAAAATCATTAGTTTTGATAATTCTGACTTTAATATGGAATCAGTAAATTTAGCTGAGAGAAGAATATTTGAAATGCTTAAATGTATAAAGGGAGAATTGCCACTACCAAGTTTAATTGAAAGGATTAATAAATGTTTAGAAATAATAGATAAAAGGCAAACGCTTAAAATGGATGATATAAAATATTTAAGACTAAATTAACAATATTTGATTCTATTTTTATGTCTTTTTAAATTGTTAAAAAGTTTACATATTTTTTTCTTTGAAATTACAAATTTATTGTAATTTTTTTTTTAGTATGATTAACTATAATTAAGGTAGGTAATTGTAGTATGAGAAAAATAGATAAGTTTTGTATAGGATTGAGTGCTATTTCAATACTGTTTTCTAGTGTTACTGTTAAAGCAGCAACTAAAGAAGAATTTAAATTTTTAGTTTGTAAATCTCCATTTATAGAAACTGTAAGAAAATTAGAAACAGATGAAGAAATAGAAGAAAATGTTTCTAAATATTGTTTTGTGTATTCTAATGCAGGATTTGAAGGGGCAGGAGAATCTCATAATAATGACGTTTTATTAGTTGAAGAAGAAAATAGACTAGAAATAGAGGAAGGAACATATGATTTAATTGCTCAAATAGGGAAAAAAGATATAAACATAACGGTTACTAAAGATGTAATCGTAAATTACTTGTATAAAGAATTAGATGAAAGTAAGATAAATGTTACTGCTAATAAAAATGGTGCTTTAATTGTTAAAAATATAATAAATTCAAATTATGGTTATAAATTTATCGATATGGATTCAACCTTAGGTTCTCATAATTATAGTTTAGTATATAATAACATGAGATTATCTTATAAAAATAAAAATGGCAAAAATATAAGTGGAATACTTGTAACAAGAGATAGTGATACTAATACAATAAGAGAAGTGACATATGGAGACTCAAAAGCTTTAGCAGATCAATATGCAAATGAGTATGTTTCATCTGGAGCAGAGAGGTATAAAGTTTTAAAATCCAGTTATCCAAATAAATATTTTAAAGATGGTACTGTAACGGAAGATGTATGGAATAATGATAATATATTTGAATCATTTACAAATTTATTTAATAAAGATACTTTAAATAAAACTGAAATAGCGTCTTCATTGAAACAAATTATTGATTTATCTAGCAAATCTCCAAAAATGCAACAAAAAGTAGAATACAATTCTTTTACAAAAAAAGATTACTATAATACATTTACCTCTAAATTATATAAGGGATTTAATGAAGATGGAGATTTGGTATTATCTGATGTTGATTATAATTATAATTTTAGTGAAAAATATTTACTTAGATATGGAAATATTCTTTTAGGAAATGAAATAGTTGTAAAAAGTAATAATGCTTTGAGGTCAAATTATTATTTAAATGTTGATCATCAAATAAAAAATACTAGTGACAAAAATAAAATAGAAGCATTATCAAAAGAAAACGTATATGATTATGGAATTTATAAAATACAATTATTAAATGAGTACGAAAGCCCAGTAAATATTAATAATAATACGTATGAAGTATATTTTGATACAAGTTATATGAACACTTCTTTAAGTAATTATACAAATTTAAAGGGTGCTGCTATTGTAATTATAGATAATGATATAGCAGTGTATCCTACTAAATATGATGGATCTAAAAATGTTGTTGTTTCAACAAATAAATTAGGTGAATTTGGTATAATAGAAAATACATCAAAAAAATATGGCAACAAACTAATTTATTTATCCAATAAAAATTCATCAGCAACTACAACAAAAAAACCTACAACAAAAAAAGTTAGTTCAACAAATAATAATTCAAACAAGGGTAAAGATAATACAATTGATAAAAATCCTCAAACATTTGATAATCTTTATTTAAATATAGGTTTATTATTAACACTTTGCATAACTTTATTAGTAGTTATAAATAAAATTAAAAAAATAAAAAACAAACTTAATAATATGTAAATAAAAAGTAAATTTTACTAAAAATTTACTTTTTTTAAAATTTAGTAATAAAGAATAATGTATAATAAAATTGAAAGGAAATATATGTATGAATAAAGAATCTTTAGAAAAAACAATAGAAATTCCTAAGTTAAAAGAACAAATTTTAATTGAATCATATAAAGAAAAGATTCAAGATTTAGATCATACAATTATATTAGAACTCCCTAAATTAAAGAAATTATCTTTTACTGTTGAAAATGATGAAACTCAAGTAATAGAAATGCCAATGTTAAAATCTCAAGTATCAAATGAAATGGAAATTCCTAATCTTGAAAATACAATTTTAATTGAGCTACCTAGACTTAAGAAAAATAAAAACAAAATTTTTATACAATTAGAAAAAAATTTTTTAAGAGCCTTATCTGTTATAACAACAATTTTTATAATTTTTTTATCATATGAAATTGGAGTTGATTTAGTTAATTATAAAAAGACTAATAAAAATATTGATAATATATATGATATAGCTGATGTTGTAAATGTGGTTGCATCTTCAGAAGAGTATGAAAAAGTTATGTCTACTCAGGTTGACGAAAGTAGCGATTATTATAAATATAGAGAATATTCATATATAGATGTAAATTTTGATAAATTAAAGGAAATTAACAATGAAACAGTAGGATGGCTACAGGTGCCTAATACAAAAGTTAATTATCCATTTGTAAAAGCAAATGATAATGATTACTATTTAAGTCATTCGTTCGATAAGTCATATAATGGTGGTGGATGGGTTTTTATGGACTATAGAAACGATATAAATAACTTATCACAAAATACTATAATATATGCTCATGGTTTATATAATGGAACAATGTTTGGATCTTTAAAAAGTGTTTTTCAACAAAGTTGGTATAATCAAAAAGACTTTATTATAAAAATATCAACAGAGAATCAAAATAGCAATTGGGAAATATTTAGTATTTATAAAATTCCAACAACTACAGATTATTTAACAACAAACTTTGAGTCAGATGAAGATTATAAAGATTTTTTAGAGATGATAAAATCTAGAAGTGAGTATCAATTTGATACAGATGTAGACGAAAATAGTAAAATTTTGACACTTTCAACTTGTTATACGCATGAGATTAAAATGGTCATTCATGCTAAATTATTAGGTACTAATTAATGACTTCAATATATTTTTTGAAGTCTTTTATTAACTCTTTTATAAATATAGACATGTTATTTTTATCTAAAATAATATAAACATTATTTTTTGTTCTAGTAATAGCAACGTAAAATAATCTTCTTTCTTCATCATATTTATAAAGTTCTTTATCAAATAATTTATTTATTATTTTTGTATTTTTAATTTTAGAAGGAAAGCCCATTATATCGTCGCTTATATTAATAAGTACAATGTTTTCACTTTCTAAGCCCTTTGATTTATGTGCAGTAAAATATTTTATTTTGTTAATATCTGTATATTTATCAACATAATATTTTATATCTATATTATTTCTTCCTATAATCATATAGTCATTACCAATTAATTTTAAAATATATTTTAATGCTTTTGTTTTATTTTTAGAAAAATATAGTTTTATTGGTTTACTATTACTTTTTTCGCTAAATAAATCTTTAGGGATTTGATATTTATTTTTACATATAAATTTAGTACTTATATATAAAATCTCCTTAGAATTTCTATAAGTGTTTTTTAAGTACATTATTTCACTATTTTTAAAGTGTTTAGTAAAGTTAAGAAATAAATTTATATCACTTCCAGCAAATCTATATATACTTTGATAATCATCACCAACGCACATTAATTTTGCGTGATTGTTTTCAATAATGTTATTTATTAAATTAAATTTAATAATACTTGAATCTTGAAATTCATCAATAATGATGTATTTAAAATTTAATATAATTTTCTTTTCTTTCACTAATTTTGCAGAGATGTTTATCATATCATTGAAATCAAAGGAATTTGTACTAAAACACTCTATATCATATATTCTATATATTTCTAATATAAATAAATATATTATTTTATTATAGCTGCTTTTATATAAATCAAATATTTTTTCATAGCTTTGGTCTTTATTTTTTAATAAATTAATAAATGTCATAATATTTCTTTTATATAACAAAAATTTTTTAGAATTAATAATATCATTGTATTTAAAAGTTTTAAATTCCATATATAATAAATATTTTCTGTAAGAATATTTAACTATACTTAAAAAGTATTCATCTACTATATATTTTAAATAATCTTCTTTACATATATTAACTTTAGGATATATTTTTTTTAATATAGATAAACCTAACTTATGAAATGTCATACAAGTAACATTCAAATTAATTTTTAAAAGTTTATTTTTTAGACCATTAGTTGCTTCGTTAGTTAAACTAATACATAATATATCACTTTCTTTATATCCTATACTTATTAAATATTTTACTTTTCCTAAAATGGTACTAGTTTTACCGCTTCCAGCACCAGCTATAATTAATAAATTATTCATATTTTTAATACAATTAATTTGATATTCATCTAAATAATATCCATCAATATAAAATAAATCATTCATATAAATTATATTATATTATTTTTTGCATTTCCTTATTTTTTAAAAATAAAAATACAAGAGTGCTTATTCTTGTATTTCTTTAAATTCGTTATTCATTATACTATATAAATATAAATTAACTTTTTTATTAAATGAGTTTTCAATATAATTTTTATAGCCTGTTAATTGTTTTATATATTCTTCGCTTTCTGTATACATTAATTTATAATCTATTATATTAATATAATCTTTATATTCTAGCATTAAATCTATAATACCATGATATTTTAAATTATCTTCTTCATATATAAATTCATATTCTTTATAAATTTTAGCACTACTGATATTTTTTAATAATGAACTATTTATAAAATTTTCAACATATATTTTATATTTATTATCAATATCTGATAAATCTATATTATTAAAATCTATTGTTTCAAATAATTCATGTATATATAATCCTAAGTCCATATTATTTCTAGTTTCTTTATTTATAATATTATTGGTTACTTTGCTAAAATGTTTGTTAATAACTTGACTTTTATCAACATTAATTTTTTTAATATTAATTACTTTATCAGTTTTATCAATAAAATTCTCCAAATTAATGGATTTAATATTTTTATATTCATTCGTTATGTTTAAAGAATTAATATCTATATTTTTTATGAATGGAGTTAATTCTTTTTTTATAGATAATAATATATCTTTAAAACTTTTATATTTTAGTCTTATTCTATTTATTATAACGTCGTTATAATCCTTTTTAGAAAACGTTTCTTTATTTAAATCAGTAACTATTATCATTTTTTCTCTAGCTCTTGTTAATGCAACATAAAATAAACGTATTTTTTCAGATATATCTTCTTTAATATAGTTATTTTTAATTATATCTTTTGTTATTAAATCTTCTAAACCATCATCATATACAGGCAAAATAATTCCATATTTATTATCATATATTATTTTATCTTTTAATTCCATTTTGTTAAATTCTCTATCATATCCACTAAAGTAACATATATTGTATTCTAGTCCTTTGGATTTGTGAATATTTGTTATTGTAACGGTATTATTAGTATTATCTGTAATATTTATTTTTAATTGTTTATCATTTTCTATAATGTTATTAAAATAATTTTCTAAGTCATATATATCATAACCAATTTCGTTTAAGTCATTAAATATACTATATAGATAATCTAATATAATTCTTTTATTTTCTATGTCACCATTAGTTATAAATTTGTTAAATATATCAAAGTTTTCTACAATACTATCTAGTAAATCTTTATTAGTCATATTATCTATATTAATACTTATTAGTAAACATTTTTTGTATAGTTCTGTATCTTTAAATTTATTCTCATAAAATATATTTAATAGTTCATTATCATTTATTCTTTCTATATAACTTCTACTTATAGATGTAAATAAATATTTAAATTCTTGATCAAATATGCTTTCTTTAATTTTTATTATTAGACTAATTAAATTTTTAATAATCACTAATACCGTATTTTTGACTATATTTTCATCTTTTTGTAATGTAGTAGGTATATTAAAATACTCTAATATTTTTTTATATAAATCAAAAGATGTTCCTCTATCCATTAATATAACTATATCTTTATATTCTAAATTTCTTAAACTTTTCGAGTCTTTATCATAAATTTGATAGTTATTTTCAATTTTGTCTTTTATATCTTTTGCAATAATAAAAGCTTCTATTTCATCTTTTGTATATAATTTATCGTATTCATAATTTAATATTTCTAAATTATAATTTTGATTAGTTTTTCCATCAGTTATATATGCTTCATTTCCAAATATCATATTATGACTTAGTTTATAGTCAGCTCCGCCAATAAATTTATCCATTATTAAATTAAATATTAAATTTATATTATCTAATACTTCACTTCTTGATCTAAAATTTTTATTTAAATCTATTTTAATTCCTTCTATTTCTTTAGAAAATATTTCATATTTTTCTTTAAATATTACTGGATTGGCATTTCTAAATCTATATATGCTCTGTTTTATATCTCCAACCATATATACATTGTGGTTACTTATTAGATTAATAAAGTATTCTTGAATATCAGAAGTATCTTGATATTCATCAACACAGATTTCTTCAAAACTATTAGTTAATTCTTCTTTTATATAGGGATTATTTTCTACAATATTTATTGCCATAATACTTATATCATTAAATTCATATTTATTTATGCTATGTTTATAGTTTTGTATATTTTTATTTAATTTGTCTATAATAGTAATGATAGGTTCTACGTATTCTTTAGTACTTAATATTTTTTTTGTAAGCAAATCTTTAGAATAATAACACATGTTATTTACTTCTTTAATCAACTCATTCATTTCTTTTTTTAAAGTTTTTCCTAATTCAGTTGCTCCTCTTAATTGTTTTAAAGTTATATTTGAATTAGTTTTTATGTCCTCATATGTATCCGATATAAATAATGGAGTTAGTGTATCTGTATACTCATTTATATATTTAGTATCTACTTCACTAGATAAGTTATCTAAATATTCTTTAATTATATTTATTTTTTCTTTTAATAATTTAACATAATCATCAATAATATTATTTATATTGTTTATATTATAATAATTATTAATATAATTGTTTAAATATCGTTCTTTATCAATTAATAAATCTAATTTATTATTTATTTTTAATATATATTCTTTTAAAACTTTATCATCTTTAGTACATATTAAATCTACTAATTTTAAAAATTTACTATCTTTTGTTTTATATAATTCTAAAAATATATTTTCTAATATTTCATCTTTTTTTAAGTCAATTATACTAGAATCTATTATGCCTATATCCTTACCTATATTTAGTACATAGTGGTATTTTTTTACTATACTTAATGAAAAGGCATCAAATGTTGTTATGTATGCATTGTCAATATAATCCAATTCTTGTCTTATCTTTGGGTTAGTAGGTATTGCTTTTTTTATAGCATCTTTAATCCTGGATTTCATCTCATATGCAGCATTGTTAGTAAATGTTAATATTAATAAATTTTTAATGCTTGTGCCATTTTTTAACTTTCTAATAACTCTTTCTGTTAATACAGCAGTTTTACCGCTTCCAGCACCAGCGGATACTAATATATTTTTTCCACTTTCTTTTATTGCTAACTCTTGTTCATCAGTCCATTTAGGCATATTGATAACCTCCTTTTATTTTTTATCAAAAAAATATTTCTTTATTATAAATATTCCTGCTATCCAAAATGGTATTGAAAATAATAACATTCCCATTTGTTTGTCTTTCAAAGCAGTATAACACCCTAGGATTAACAATCCAAACCAATATAAAAGAAATGAGATTATATAACATTTTTGAAAGAAGACTATTAACAAATCATTTTCTTTGTATATTGATATTGATAATCCTAATGTTGCAAGTGCTGCTAATAAAAATGGCGTTAAAAATAATTGAGTGGTAACATTTGCTAAATTAAGAAATAATACTATTAGTATTATACATAGAATTATTGAAACAATAATTCTAACTATATTTAAAAGTCTATTCATAAACTATTCCTCTAAAAAATCTAAATTATCTATTTTATCTAAATAAACATTATCTTTGTTAGTTTTATAGCATATATCTTTAAACTTACAATATGTACAGCCTATTTCTTTTCCATCTATTATTTTAGGATTAATTTCTATTATGCCAGCGCTAATATCTTCTATACAACTTTTTATTTTATTTTCTGTGATAGATATTATTTTGTTAATTTCTTTTTCAGTTAATACATTGGAATAAGCTCCAAATCCTTTATTAGTGATTTTCATTCCGTGTATTAGTTCACTACTATTTAAAGTTTTATCAAATTCACTTAATAATATTTCATTACCTAAACTATATCCTTTTAATTTTAATTTATCTTTTTTTTGCTCATCAACCGTTTTATTTTTATCTTTATTAAAATTATTGAATAATATTTGTTGTAAATAAAAACCTATTACTTTATAATTTTTATTTAAATTTTTAGCAAGATATAAGTATATTGGTAACTGTAGTGATAATCCGTAATTTATTAAGTTCAATTTAATATCTATGTCATAAGTTTTATAGTCAATTATCATAATATTATTATTGTGTCTTATTATTTTATCAATAAATCCTTTAAATGTTGTGTTAATAACTCCTGGTATTTCCACACAAACTTTTTTTTCAAATAAAATTTCATCTATATTACCTAAAGAGTGTTGGTATTTTATATCTTTTATAACAAATTCTAATTCCTCTATTACTTTATTTAAAAAATATAAGGATTTAGCATCATTAGGGTGATCGTTATTTTCTAAAAAGAATTTTACTGTTTCATAAAATTCAAAATCTTCGTTAAAACATTTGCTAAGGACAAAGTGATAGAGATTTCCTATAAATGTTTGTATAGTTGTATTAAATATATCTAATTTTAATATATTAGATATAAAAAATTTAAAAGAGCAATGATAAAAATTATCCATACTTGAGTAGCTTAAAACTAAGTTGTTATTTAAATATTTATTTAATAAATTTGAATCTAACGGAGTTACTTTATTATCATAAATCATATAATCTATATTATAATTAGAATATAATAAATTAAGTTTATCATCCTTTATATTAAATTTAATTAAATTGTCTAACATTTTTGTTAATTTAATTTTATTTATAACATTAGAATAGTTACTGTAATCCATATTAGTTTCTAAGACTTCCATATTATATTCATCTATTAATAAACTTGGGTAAAAAACTTCATTTAAATGTTTTTCTTTATAAGTTATAGTTAAATTTTTTATATTAGATATTATTTTATAATATAATTCATTATTTAATTTATTCATATAGGTTGAAGTTTCTAATATACTTGGTTTAATATTATCCTCTATATAATCTTCATCTTTTATAATTATTGGGAATTTATTTAAATTAAATCCTAATAAAAATACATAAGAACTATCATCTATCATATTATCTTTTATATCTATTTCATTTACTGCATTCTTATATATATTGTTGGTTATATAAGTTTTTTTCATTACGTTAATAATATTTTCTTTTATTTCTATATAATTATTAGTAAAGTAAAAATTATTTAATACATTTATTATTTTACTATATATCTCATAATTTTTTATATTATTCAAATCAAATTTATTTTTTATATCATTTAATAATTTATCTATATCATTTGATAGGTTATTAATAAAGTATGTTCCAATGTGTGTTTTATATATACTCTTCTTTTCATTTAAGTTTACTGGAATATTGTACATATCAAAAATTCGTTTTATAGTTGTATAATAAGAGTCATTTATGTTAGTTAAAAAAATATTATTGATATTTACCCCTTCATCTATTAGTTGTGATATTTTTTCTGCAACAAAAATAACTTCATTTTCTAAAGTATCTATTCTATATACTTTATGTTTATTATTATTATATACTTTTTTTATTATTTTTACATTTTCTAGGTCATTTAAAACGTATTCTTGATATTTTGTTATATAATCATATCCATATATAATTATTTTTTTGTTTTTAATAAGCTTTTTAAATAAGGTGTCTTTTATTAAATAATCATCTATGCCTTTTTTTATGTTATAAAGTTTATCTAATTTAGGGATATTAAAATGTTTATCTACATATTTTATATTATTTAAATATATAGAAGCAATATTATAATTAACGTTTTCTTGTTGCATTAATCTAAAAATAGTTTCTTCATTGTAAGTAAATGTTAAATTATTAATAAATTCTTCTAAAGAGAATATTTTTATATTTAAATTTTTATTTTGATTTCTTATATTTTTTATTACTTCTTCTTTTATATTATTTGGTATGATAAGAATTGAATTATCTTCTATTAAATTTAGCATAATACCACCAATTTAATTATACAAAATACTAGTCCTTAAGTCCATAAATTAAAAAAAAGAACTATCTTTTTTTAGTTAATTTAATGGTGTCTTTATGTGAAGACAATACGATGTTTTTATTATTATTTAATAAGTCAAGTAATGTATCGTTAAAATAGTTATCTAATACTAATTTTAAGCCGCGTGCACCCATATTTAATTTAGAAGCTTTAAGAACAATATAGTCAATAAATTCATCATCGTATTCTAAAGTTATATTCATTTCTTTAAAAAATTCAATATAATATTTTAAAGGGCTAATATTAGAATCAATAAGAATATTTCTTAATTGCTCAAAATTATTTATAGAAGTCATACATATTACTTTACTAAATTTAGAAATGAAGTTATTAGGATAATCCAAAACTTGATAATCATTTAAATCAATTTTTTTATAATCAGTTTTATCATTGGTTTTAATATTTTTATCAAATTGACCTATGCCTACAATAGATAGTTTTTCGGTATTAAACACTTCACCATTTATTATAAATGAATTTCCATCTAATAATATTGATAAATTATTAATTACTTCTATTTTGCTATCATTAGAAATATCTTTATTTTCTTTTTGTAGTAAATCAATATTATTTAAAATAATACATCCACTTTCCACTACTTTTATATTTTCATCGTATTTATAATATAAGTTTTCAAGGATTTCTTTAATAGTAATAGTTTCATTTATTAATTCAGATATATCAATAGTAATATTTGGAATTTTTAAGTATTCTAGTGTTTGATTTAATAGAGAAGTTTTTCCACATCCCACGTCTCCAGATATTATAATATTTTCTTTTAAATTCAATATTGCTGATTTATCTAATGAAGAATCATTCAATTGTTTATTTTTATATAGTGAGGATAACAGCATTTTAATTTGATCTTCTTGATATAAAAAGTTAATTTTTAATTGATTATGGATTGCATTTATATTAGAAATATCTAAATCAACAGTATTTTCTAAATTATCTAGATAATTTAATAAATCTTTATCTTTTATTGGAATAACTCTTTCAGGACTTTTTTTGTTATCCGGTTGGTAGTACTTATAATATATCTGTTCTTTTAATCTTTTTTTAATTATATTAAAATTCATTACATACCCAGTATTTTGTGCTGCAATATCTATATCTTTTGTAACGATAACATATTTATCTTCACTAGATTCATTTCCAAGTATTGGGTAAGCTTTGCCACTATGCTTGCCAGTAATAACTGATGCAACAATTAAATTGTCAGTATTAGTAAAATAAATACCTAATTCTATATCATTAATAATTAAAACATTAATTTTTTTTCTTTGATATTTAATCTCTTTTTTTTCATATATATAACAAAAAGTTATTTTGGCCATAATAACATCTCCTTGTTGAAAAAAGATATTTCTAGAATATCATATAACTTTTTCTTTATCAATAAAAAACATATAGCTAATCGCTATATGTACTTGTTAGATTAAAATATTCTTCTAAAGTTATCCAATCCCCATTATTATAAAGTTTTTCAGCTAATTCTTTTCCTACATATCTAAGATGCCATGGTTCATATTTGTAACCAGTTATTTCCTCTTTAGATTTTGGGTATCTTAATATGAATCCATATTTGTAAGCATTCATATCTACCCATTTTCCTTCATCAGTATATGCGAAAGAATCAGTAATAGTATTTAAATCAAAAGCTAATCCCGTTTGATGTTCAGAATGTCCAGGTCTTGCACTATACGTATCAGCTAAAGTTTTGCCATCTCTAGATACATAATCATTATATAATCTTGTTTGCAGATTATAACTTCTGTATCCACTTTGTATCCATAAATTTAATCCTAAAGCTTCAGCATCGGCTTCCATTAGTTTATAGCTTTCATATGTATCAATATCTAAACATGTTGGACAATAATCTTGTCCTGTTGCATCTTTATATGTGTTTGTTGGAACATAGTCATCTGGTAGTGGATAAGTTTTATTAACAATTAGGTATCCATCAATATAGTAAAGTCCATCTTTATTTATGATTTTATGTTCGTCCATTGTAGTAGTACTTACTTTTTCTTCACTAGTTTTTATTTCATTAGTAGTTATTTCTTCTGGTTCTTTACTGTCGATGATATCTTTATTCATTAAGTGATCTCCTCCTAATTTTAATATATAAAAACAAGCAAATATTGTTCCTGCTATAAATATATTTTTGATAATTTTTCTTATAGTAGGTTTAATAAAAGAACTTATAAGTAGTATAATTGGTAAAGTTATACCAAAAATGTATAATAATATATTAAAAACTTTCATAAAAACACCTCTAATTATTAATTCTATGGTGACTAGTGGGAGAAGCTTCTGTAAGGGGCAAAAAAGTATATCCCTTTAAAATACCTTCACTTAATATTTCATCAATACTTGCAATATTAGCTTTTTTAATATCATGCATTAATACAATTGAATAGTCATGTTTGGCAATATCATTTATAACATTATTTGCTATGGTTTTTGAATTACTTGTAGATGTATCCATACTATCGACATTCCAATCATAATAAATATAACCAAGATCTGTCATTTTTTTAGCTATACGTGTAACAATTCCTGGGTTAAATTTACTTGCAGTATTACTACTTCCACCAGGGAATCTAAACATCTTTGTGTAATTGCCTGTATATTGATATATAATTTGATTCATCGAATTAAAATCTTCTAAATAATTATCAACAGATTGATATACTTTATCAAAATTGTGAGTAGCTGTATGTACTGCTATAGTATGTCCTTTTTCGAATTCGTCTTTTATTAAAGGGACATAATTGCTAAATTGATTTGTTACAAAAAATGTTACTTTTACATTATATTTATCTAATATATTTAAAATATCTTTTGTATATGGACCAGGACCATCGTCAAAAGTAATATAAACTACTTTTCCATTTTTTTCTATATTTTGGCTATCAATCACTCTAATATTTCTTTTGGCAATTGATTTATTTCCACTAGAGTCAGTTGCTTCGTAATTTACAGTATAATCTCCAACTTTGTTTGTATTTAAATTTGTATTAGTAGTTACAACTACAGTTTTATCACAATTATCCGTAGCGTTGTAGCCTGGCTCTATATAATCATTATTTAAAAGTATATTAATTGTTTCGTCACCTATTAAAGATATTTTTGGACTTTCATTATCACCATATTTAACATTTCTAACAATTGTTTTTTTGTTTCCACTACTATCTTCAACAGTATAGGTAACCTTATCTTTTTCAACTGTAGCTATAACTTTATCTGTAATATTTCCATCTACATTATCAGTTGCGTTATATCCTTCTTCAACGTATTCTTTGTTTGGACAAGTTAGTAAATCCGAGTTTACCAATTCAATTTCTGGACTTTCTTTATCTACAATTAATATTTTTCTTTCAATAGTTTTATTCATTCCATTAAAATTTATGTTATAGACTTTTGAATATGATATATTAGTTTTATTTTTTTCTGTTATAGTAACTTTTTGTGTTATATCTTTACAAAATATTTTTATGTATTTATTACAGTATATTGCTTTATAACCTTCTTCTTTGTAATTTTCTCCATAATTTATATATGACATATTCTTTCCACTTAAAGTTAAAACTATATCTTTTTCCCCAAAAATTAAAAAAACAAAAAACATAATAGTTACAAAAAAAACAATTGATAATAATAGTATTGTAACTTTTTTATATTTTTTGTTATTTTTTCTCATAATACCTCACACTACAGTTTTATGATTCACTTATAATAATAAATGCTCCAAAACATTCAATTATTATGCTTATTATTATCATTGCTAATACACTTGAATCATTTAAAAAATTTCTATCGATTATTCTATTAGCTATTATTGATAATAATAGAGCAATTATACCTAATACACAAATTAAAAATCCTATAAATAAAAGTTTTTTATTCTTTGGTTTTGTTTTAGCTTCTTCCAGTTTAACTGTTTTTTTAGTTTTTTTAGGAATTTCTATATTGACGTCATTTTCTGGAATAATTATTCCATCTTTATATTCTTTAGTATTTTTAGTTATTTTTTTGGACGTATTTTTTTTAGTATTTGATTTAGTATTTTTTCCTTTACTCATATACTATCACCCAAAATTATTATATATAAAATAAATAAATAATTCAAGTTTTTAATGTGTAAAAAAATAATTTATTGCATTTTAAATTTATTTGTGTAATATTATAGGTAAGGAGATGATTTTTTGAAAAAGAAATTAAAATTTAGTATTTTCTTTTTAATAGCTTTTTTAATTTTTACAACAGCGACTTTTGCTAAAGGTTATATAAAAGACTTGTTTCAAGCTGGTGAAAAAGTAAAGATTAATGAAGAATTAGATGGAACAGCGTTTTTAGCTGGAAATAAAGTGGAAGTTTTAAAGCCTATTAAAGGAATTAGCTTTATTGCTGGAAATGATGTATCAATTGGGGCGAAGCAACAGTATATTTTTACTGCTGGTGCAAATATTGATATTGAAGGAGAAGTTTTAAATGATAGTTTTATTGCAGGTTCAATAGTAAAGATAAAAAAGGAATCAAAACTTTCTCGAGATGCATATATTTTTGCAGAAGATTTAACTATAGAAGGTACGGTTGATAGAAATATTTATATTTATGGATCAGAAGTAACCTTAAGTGGTACATTTAACGGAAATGTAACTGTTTTAGCTAATACTATAAATGCTAAAAATGCAACAATTAAAGGAAAAATAAAATATAATGAAGATGCATCAGTAAAAAATTTAGATGATAAAATAAAAAAGGAAACTTTTAAAGTTCAACAGGTAGATTTAAAATCAATAGTTTCTAGTGCAATAAAATCGTTTATTCAATTGGCAATATTAAGTATTTTATTAGTATTCTTATTTGAGAAGATATTTAAAAAATTCAACACTATTGCTAAAGATAATATTTGGAAAGTTATTGCAATTGGATTGGCAGCTTTAATAGGAGTTCCTATTGTCTCATTAATGTTGTTATTTACTGGTTTCTTAGCTCCAATTGGTGTAATACTTGGAATATTGTTTGGAATAATTGTCTATCTATCTAATATATTTAGTGGATACGTATTAGGAATTTATATAGATAAGAAATTCATGAATAAGAGTATGAATAAATATATAAGCACAATAATTGGTTTAGCTTTAATATTTGTTTTAAGCTACATTCCATATATTGGTGGTTTAATTTCCTTTATTTCAATGATAACAGGTATCGGTTTAGCATCCTATTGTGTTAAAGAAATAAATAAAAAGGCCTAGGCCTTTTTATTTTATGTAAAAACTATTGTCTTTAATATCTATATTTATGTTAGTTCCGTAAATGATTTTATCGTTGATTATTGCATTAGCAATAAGGCTTTCTATGTTTCTAGATACATATCTTTTTATTGGTCTAGCTCCATAGTTGTAATCAAAGCTGTTTTCTATAATATAATCTTTTGCTTTATCAGTTAATGATAAAGTTAATTGTTTATCTCTTAATCTTAATTCGATGTTTTTAATTATGTTATTTAATATTTCATATACTACATCTTTAGTCAATGGTTTGAAAGTAATAATTTCGTCAATACGATTTATAAATTCAGGCTTAAATGTCGATTTAATACTTAAATCTATTTTTTCTTGATAATCATTATCTTTATTTAACATGTATTCGCTTCCTAAATTTGATGTCATAATTATTATAGTATTTTTAAAATCGATTGTTCTACCTTGTCCATCCGTAATTCTACCATCATCCAAAATTTGTAATAATACATTAAAAATATCTTTGTGTGCTTTTTCTATTTCATCAAATAGTACAATACTATAAGGATTTCTTCTAATTGCTTCAGTTAATTGGCCGCCTTCATCGTAACCTACATATCCAGGAGGAGCTCCAATTAATCTTGCAACTGAATGTGCTTCCATATATTCGCTCATATCGATTCTTATCATGTGTTTTTCATCATCAAAAAGTTCATATGCTAAGGTTCTTGCAACTTCTGTTTTACCAACTCCTGTTGGACCTAAAAACATAAATGAGCCAATTGGACGATTTGGATCTTTTATACCAGCTCTTGCTCGTTTTATAGCTTCGCTAACTAACATCAATGCTTCATCTTGTCCTTTAACTCTTTTTTTCATGTTTTCATAAAGATTGATTAATTTTTCTCTTTCTCCACCAACTAATTTACTGATAGGAATATTTGTCCATTTAGAAATAATTTTTGCAATGGATTCATCATCGACAACATCACTTAAAATATTTCTTTTGTTTGAATTGTTTAAATTTTCTAATTCTTGCCTTAAAGCGGGAATAACTCCATGTCTTAATTTAGCTGCAGTTTCTAAGTCATAATTGTTTTCCGCAACTTCTAATTCATATTTTTTTTGCTCAATTTCTTCTTTCTTTTTATTTATTTTTTCATTTATTTGTTTTTCTTCTTCCCAATCTTTTCGTAAAGATAGCTCATCTTCTTTTAATGTTTCTAATTTTTTATTTATTTCTTCTATTCTTTTTTTGCTTAATTCATCTTTTTCATGTTTTAAAGCTTGTTTTTCAACTTCATATTGCATAATTTTTCTAGATAAAGAATCTAATTCTGTTGGCACAGATTCCATTTGAACTTTAATTGTTGCGCAAGCTTCATCAATTAAATCAATGGCTTTATCTGGCAAAAATCTATCAGTTATGTATCTATCAGATAGAGTTGCTGCAGCTACTAGTGCTTTATCTTTTATATTTACACCGTGGTAGACTTCAAATCTATTCTTTAAGCCACGAAGTATAGTTATTGTATCTATAACTGTAGGTTCATTAACTTGGATTTTTTGAAAACGCCTTTCTAAAGCACCGTCTTTTTCAATATATTTTCTATATTCATTGAGTGTTGTTGCACCAATACAATGAATTTCTCCTCTGGCTAGCATTGGCTTTAACATGTTTCCAGCATCCATAGCTCCTTCTAATGCACCAGCTCCGACAATCATATGAATTTCATCAATAAATAAAATTATTTCTCCATCTGATTCTTTTATTTCTTTTAATACCGCTTTTAATCTTTCTTCAAATTCACCTCTGTATTTTGCTCCAGCAACTAAAGCTCCCATATCTAATTCCCATATATGTTTATCTTTTAAACTATTAGGGACGTCGCCTTTAACAATTCTTAAAGCGAGGCCCTCTACAATTGCAGTTTTCCCTACGCCAGGTTCGCCTATTAAAACAGGGTTGTTTTTGGTTTTTCTAGACAACACTCTTGTAATATTTCTTATTTCATCATCTCTTCCAATAACTGGTTCAATTTTGCCATCTTTTGCTAAAGCTACAATATCTCTTCCATATTTTTCTAATGGTTTTTTTAAATTTTCTTCATAAGGATTTTGTTCCATATATATTTCTCCTTTCAAGTTTTATTATACTCAAAAATTAGCACTTGTCAATACTGAGTGCTAATAATAATATTTGACTTTATATTAATATTTTGTTACTATACGAAATATTTGTTTTAAAGGGGAATAGAAAATGAAAGATTGGTTTATTGAAAATATTAATTCTAAATTATCAGAAATTGAATTTAAAAGTTTATACTTAAAGATGAAACAAGGCGACAAGTTAGCAAGAGAAAAGTTAATAATAAACAATATATCTATAGTTTTAGATGTTGTTTCTAAAAAGTTTTTCTATTCAAAAATAGAAAAAAGTGATTTAGTTTCTATAGGATTAATTGGCTTAATTAAAAGTGTTGATACTTATAGTTTGTCAAAAAATGCTACTTTTTACACATATTCTTTTAAATGTATATTGAACGAAATTTATATGTTTTTTAATTCTTTAAAAAGACATAATTTTGATGAAATAGTTTATGCTGAAAACAAGTATAAGTTAGAAAGTGATTATGAGTCAGTATCATCTTCTGAACAAGTAGATGTTATTTATGAACAAAAAGAAAAATATAAAATAATAAGAGAAAGTATCGATAATTTGCCTTTGCGAGATTCTATTATAATAAAAAAATATTTTGGATTTAATTGTACTCCTATGTCTCAAAAAGATATTGCGATTATATATGGTGTTTCTCAATCATATGTTTCCAAAATAATAAAGAAGAGTTTAAAGATTATAAAAAGAAATCTTGAAGTAAGTGGTTATGCTTCAGAATACAAATTATTAAAAAAAATTGATAAATAACTTTATTTTTTTTTAAAGATATGATAAGATAAAAATGTAATAACACGTGTTATTTGATAGGAGGTTTTATATGAGTGCGAAACCTATTATTGAAAGGGAAACCTTAATTGAAGGATCTATTAAAATAATAAAAAAGCAGGGAATAGAAAATCTTTCAGCAAGAAATCTTGCAAAAGAGGTAGGTTGCTCTACTCAACCTATATTTAGACTATTTAAAAATATGGAAGATTTAAAAATGACAGTATATGATATTGTATATGATTTTCATAATAAATATATAAATAAAGAAAATAATCATCAAGTTCCTTTTATTGGAGTTGGATTATCTTATATAAAATTTGCTAAAAAGGAAAAAAATTTATTTAAATTTTTATTTATGTCTTCAGCTTCTAAAAATAATAATATACTTGATATGGCAGAAAATGAAAGTGGTAGAAAATATGCTGAAATGATACAAAAATCTACTGGGTTGAGTTTTTCTGCTTCAAAACAAATTTATATTAATACTTGGTTAATAATTCATGGTATAGCATCTATGATAGCTACGACTAATTCGGAATTATCAGATGAAGAGATAGAAAATATTATATTTGATGCATTTAAAGGCTATAGGCAAGTAAGCATGAATAAAGAATTAAATAATAGGTATAAAAAAAATATGTAAAGTCATATTTTTTTTATATCTTGCGATAAAGTTATAATTCCATCAACATTATTATTAATATAATTTTCTAATCTTTTTTTGTGTTCTTTATATACCAAATCCCATGTCCATGCATATTGTTTAGCTTTCGGTATATTTTTTCTATAAAGTTCAAAATCTTTTCCAACAAAAGGCCATTCGAACAATTCAGAAGATAAAGCTATAAAATCTAAATTTTTCCATTCTTCTAATGAGTTATTTCTATATAGAAAAGTTTTGAATAAATTTATTATAAGTCCTATTTCTATATTAAATAATTCTTTTTTATTATCCAATAAATATTTTATTAAATATTGATTAAAGCTTTGTATTTGGATAACATTTTTAGTTGATTCTATTTGTTTTAAAATATTTAAAATATCAAAGTAACCTCTTTTAATATTAATAAAATGTTTGATTTCTAACAGTAAAGCTTTTTTATTATCAACTATTTCTAATATTTCGTTTAATGTATAAATTTTTTTGGCATTATTATTAGCTTCTATTTTAATTTCTTTATATGAAGCTGTATTTATTTTTAAAGAACCTATCATATTAGAATGTGACCATATCAATATATTGTCTTTAGTAGGAATAAAGTCTAATTCTATTTTATCAAAATAATCATTTTCTATAAGCTTTTTAAGTGTGTCTTCATCTTTATTTATTGCAGCAGTATGAGCTATAAATTCCATATAATATCCTTTCCTTATTTTATAATATTATCAAATATTGTTGGTATAGGACATGTTATTTTCATCTCTTTTTTTGTTACAGGATGATTAAAAATAATTAAAGAAGCATGCAAACAAAGTCTTCTTATAGGATTTTTAGTGGAGCCATATATTTTATCGCCAACTATTGGATGATTAATATCTTTCATATGAACTCTTATTTGATTTTTTCTTCCTGTTAATATTTCTATTTCTAGTTTTGAATAATTTTTATTTGATGTTAAAATTTTATATTTTGTTATTGCTAAAAGGCCGTCTTTATTTTTAGAACTATAAGTATAATTTGTTTTTGTTTCTTTTAAGTAACTTTTTATAGTATCATCTTTTTTTAAAAAACCCTCTACAATTGCAATATAATATCTTTTTGTATTTGACCAATTATTTTGAAGATTATATTTAACATTTTGAGTTTTGGCAAAAATTATGATTCCACTTGTTTCTTTATCTAAGCGATGCACTATAAAAATTTTATTATTTTTATTTTGTTTTTTTACATAGGTCGATACTTTTCTATATAAAGTATTAAATTCATTTTTATCTGTTGCAATAGTTAATAAGTGCGCTGGTTTATTGACAATAATTATATATTTATCTTCAAAAAGAATGTCTAATTTTTCATCTTTTTTCATACTTATCACAAATATATAGTATCATAAAAAAAAGAATAGTGTAAACAATTTATATCATAAGTCTTTTTTATTGAAAATCGATTGATTTTATGCTATTATATGCGTAGAAATGAGGGATTTAAGTGTTTGAAACCAAAAAAAACTTAGAAAGTATAATAGAGAAAATCAATAATCATGATTTAAAAGTTGATGATATAAAAGAAGAATTCGAAAAAGTAAAAAATTCTGAGGGAAAAACATTATCAGAAATATTTATTGAGAAAGATGATGAAAATAATTTATTTATAAATTGTAATATTACTGAAATTAATACCTATGTTATTTCTTTGTATGAAGAAACAATTGAAAATATAAATCAAAAACTAAATGATTCTATTGAAAAGTATGCTGAATTTAAAAAAGGTAATATAGATTTTTCTGAAGTAGAAAGTGCATTTAAAGAGATAGATTCAAATTTTGGATTAAGTGAATCTAGTACAGACGATGAAATATATAATTATTTTATAAATTTATCAAATGATGGATTTAGAAGTAATCTTTTTAAAAATGTAATAATAGATCAATTAGTAAATACTAATAAATTGGCAGAAAGTCTAAAATCAAGAATAGAAAATATAATGAATAATGTTTCAAGTGCTATTACTAATCCAATTGATTTTGATAGATTAAAAGAAGAATTAAATAAATATAATAAAGAATACTCTGAATTAAGTGAAGTTCTTGAAAAAAAATACGATGAATTTAAACTTAGTGAATTAAATAATAAAAAAAATGATGCTTTAACTGAGATTTCAAATATTTTAAATGGAAAAGAAATAGATAAATATATAGATAGTTTAAAAGAACAAGTTAAAAATGTTTATAATGTAGAACAAGATATATTTGAAATAAAATTGTCAAAAATGGATGACGATAGTAAAATTGATTTTGTAAATGATAGAATTACTAGGTTAGAGAATTATTCAAAAGAATTTGCATTTGATGGAAGTGGGTTGGATTTTTCTAAATGTGCTGAAGTAAGAGTTTTAGAAGACTCTTTAAAAGAACAATTATCAACCGCTTTTGAAGAAGTTTATTCAGAAATAAAAGAAGATTTTAATAAAAGAAAAGAATTAACTATTGATCCAGTATGGGCAAATTCTACAAAATTATCTGACAAAATAGAAGACTCAACTTTAGAAGAAATAGAAAATTTATTTGAAGATTTAGATATAACAGAGTTAAAATCTGTAATAGATGAGATGGTTGCTCAATCAAAAGAATATGCTTATCCTGAAATTAGTACAATATCAGATTTAGCAGAAGAATTTGAAGAGATGACTATAGATAGTGAAGAGATAGAAGAAATTAAAGCTTTAGAAGATAAATTTGAAGAGGCTAAAGAAATATATGAAGAGAATGAAACAGATGTTATAAGTAAAAGAAACTATGAAGCTATAAAGAATGAATTATATAATAAAAAGAAAGAGTATTGTGACAAATTTAATGATTTAAAATCAAGAGTAGAAGAAGAATTTGAAAAATTAGAAAACTATTGTGATGAAAGAGATATTAAATTTGCGAAGAAAGATTTGATAAGTGTTATTAAAAATAAATTTGTTCAAAATAAATCTGTAATATTTAAAATTGATATTACTAAAGTAAATCAATGTCTTGAAGACATTTATTTAGGAGAACAGGCTTTATTTGAGAGAGATTTAAATAGTAAAAAATTAACTTTTGACGAAAAAATGAGTCTAGTCGAAAAAAGAGATAGCACAATGTCAGATGAAGCAAATTTATATAAAGATTACAATTATTCAACAATATATATAGATTTATGTAATAAAAAGGGAATTACTCCTAATGACAACATTAAAGATAAATTGAATAAAGCATTTGAAATAAAAAGAGAAAAAATTGTAGATAAATACAATGAAAGTAAAGAATTAACAAGTATTTATTTATGGAGTCACATTAATGATGTTAAGGCATCTAAAGAGTATATTGAATCAAATGTTGAATTAAAAGAAAAAGTTGATAATTTTAAAGAAGTTGTAGATGATTACATTGATGGTAAGATAGAAAAAGAAGAATATGATAATAAGGTTAAAGAATTTAAAGAGTTTGTAACAACTAATAATTTAGATAATTCTAAAATATATCCTTATATGAATGCTTATGTTAATACAAAAAATAAAAAATTAAGTATGAATGCAGACTATTCTTTAAATGGAAATTCTGTTAAAAAACCTGTTAAATTTAGACATAAGGTAGTAAATGTAATAAAAAATATTGGCAATTGGATTAAAAATAATAAATTAAAAGCTATTGTTTTAGGGTTAGCACTTTTGATAGGAATTCCACTATTACTTCAATCATTTATGATAATTAATTCATTCTTATGGAATGCTCTAGCTGGAAGTGGAGCAACATTGGCAAATGCTGGTGGTTTATGTAATTTACTTCATAGTGTAAACATTGGCTTAGCTAAGGTATCTACATTTGGTCTTGCAAAATTTGAAGGTGCTACGGGACTTTGGAAACTTGGAAAAGTTGCTTTATATGGACAAGCAACAACAGATATGTTGGCCGCATTAGCTCGTTTAGGAATAGGAAGTGTTGCAGCTTTCCAAATTAAGAGACACATAATTGATAAAATAAGATTATCTTTAAGTAAGAAAAAACTTGATAAGTTGGATGTTTCTGATAGAACAATAGATGAAGAATCTGAATATGAAGAGTTTGCTAAAGTTTACAATAAATATGAAAAATATGGTGAAAATGAAGTTACAAAACCTATCTTTATGAGAAAAATAATTAATTTTATGATTAATCATAATATAAAAAGTATTGAAGGGTTAAAAGAATTTATTGCTCACTTTAAAGAAGAGGGAGAAGAATACGCATTAATTGACTCTTTAACTGAAGCAGATTTATCTATTAATAATGAAACAATTGCTGTTCCAGAGGAAGAAATGTCACACGGAAGGGGAATGTAAAATGAATAATGATACTAGTATGAAAATGGAAAAAGATACGATGATTACTTTGGACGATAATACAACTTATGTGTTATTAGATGAAACAGAAGTGGAAGGATCAAAGTATTTCTTTGCTGTAAAAATAGATGAAAAGACTAAAAATCCTACTACTGAATATGAGGTTTTTGAAGAAGAAGTTGAAAATGGAGATACATATATGTCAGCTTTAGATGAAAGTGATTTTAAACAGGCTATAATGATTGATTTCCTTAATAACTATATGGGAGTAGTTGGAGATATTTTAGACGAAACTGAAGAAAATTAGCTTTAACTTTATGTTAGAGCTTTTTTGTTAGAGAAAATAATGTAAATAATATACTATTTTTAGTAGTAATTATTAATAATTAAAGATATAATAAGTTTGTAGGTGATAAGTATGAATATATCTGTTAACGGTGTTAATATTTACTTCATAGTATTGATAACGTTTGTATCAAGCATTATATTGGTACCTTTAATTAGAGATATTGCAATTCATATTAATGCAATGGATATACCTAATAATCGAAAAGTACATAAATATCCTATGCCACGACTTGGAGGACTTGCAATATTTTTATCATTTTTAATAGGCTATATGTTTTTTGCTCCACTTACTACTCAGATGATTTCTATATTAATTGGTAGTTTTTTAATAATTTTGTTAGGAATAATCGACGATATAAATCCGTTAAAAGCTACCACTAAATTATGGGGACAGTTAGTTGTAGCATTTATTTTAGTTTTTTATGGTAAAATTTATATGACTGATTTATCTTTTTTTGGAATTGATATCAATTTAGATTTATGGGCATATCCTTTAACTATTTTTATGATAGTTGCTTGTATAAATGCGATTAATCTAATAGATGGGTTAGATGGTTTGGCAGCTGGAACTTGTTCTATATATTTTATTACTATTGCCATAATTTCGGTTTTATTAGGAAGATTTAATGATTTAGGTTTTGTACTATGTTTAATTATGTTGGGCTCAACTTTAGGTTTTTTACTATATAATTTTAATCCCGCTTCTATATTTATGGGAGATACTGGAAGTATGTTTTTAGGTTTTATGTTTGCTGTTATATCTCTTTTAGGTTTTAAAACTGCCTCTTTGACATCTTTCATAATACCTCTTTTGATATTATTTATACCGTTGTTGGATACTTTTTTAGCAATTTTAAGAAGACTGATAAAAGGACAATCAATTGGAAAACCAGATAAAGAACATATTCATTTTCAATTATTGGCACGTACATCATCAGTAAAAAAATCTGTAATAATTATTTATATAGTAAATGCATTATTTAGTTTTGTATCAGTTCTTTACGCTATTGGTAAAACCAATCTTGCTGTAGGGCTATATATTCTATTAATGGTAGTTGTATTGATATTTATATTTAAAACGGATATATTATATCAACATAGTAAAGAAAAGAAGCGCAAATTAAAGAAAAATTGAGTTGTTTCTTTTTTTTATATTCTAATTATATTATAATAAATAGTGGTGAAACGTATGAAAAAAGTTCTTATTTCTGCTAATACTTTAGAAATTGGAGGAATAGAAAAATCATTAATAAATGTTTTAAATTATTTAAGTGACGAATTTAAAATTGATTTGGTTTTAGAGAAAAAAACGGGCGAATTAATCAATAAAGTTCCAAAAGATATAAATATAATTGAACTCAAAGTTAGTGACTTTAAAATACCATTTATAAGAAAAATTATTAATTTTACTAGAAAATTAATATGGAAGTTTAAATATAATAATTATTATGCTTCAATATGTTATGCAACATATTCTTATTCAGCAAATAAATTAGCAAGAATATCTAGTAAAAATAATATTTTATTTATACATAGTGATTATACTAAAATTTATGATGAAATTGATTTAAAACACTTTTTTGATACAAGATATATAAATAGTTTTAAAAAAATTATTTTTGTTTCGAATGAGATGAAACAAAATTTATTAAAATATTATCCTAATATTGAAAAAAAATCATATGTTATTAATAATTTAATAAATTGTGATGAAATAATAACTTGTTCTAAAGAAAAGCTAAATATAAAATTTGAAAAAAATAATATAAATCTATTATTTGTTGGAAGACTAGAAGAGGAATCTAAAAATATTTTTTTACAATTAGAGTTAATTAAAAGATTGAAAGATAAATATGATAACATTAGATTATATATTATTGGTGTAGGTAAAGATGAAGAAAGATATCTAAGTTATATAGATAAAAATAAATTAAATAAATATGTTAAGTTATTAGGATATAAAGAGAATCCATATCCTTATATAAAAAATTGTGATTATATATTATTAACTAGCAATTATGAAGGTTTTCCAGTTATTTTTAATGAAGCATTAGTATTAAAAAAGACGGTTATATCTACACTTAAAATTAGTGATGATACTATTAATATTGGAGATAATTTTGGAATACTTGTTAGCAATAATATAAATAAATTAGTCGAAGAAATGAAAGAAATAATAGATTCAAATAAACAAAACATTTTAGATATTGATATAAAAAAAATAAATGAAAAAAGAAAAAAAATATTAGTAGGTGTTATAAATGAATAAAAAACCATTATTTTCAATTATAGTTCCAGTATATAATACAGAAAAATATTTAAAAAAATGTTTAGAGAGTATAGTAAACCAAACATTTGATGATTATGAAGTTATTATAGTAAATGATGGCTCTACAGATGGAAGTGAAAAAATACTTGAACAATATAAACAAAATGAAAGAATCAAAATTGTTAAAGAAAAAAATCAAGGATTAAGTGTAGCTAGAAATACTGGAGTTGATAAATCAAGTGGAAATTATTTGTTATTTATTGATAGTGATGATTACATAGAATTAAATTTGCTAGAAGAATTATATAAAAATATAGTAGATGAACCAGATATTGTTAGATATCAATTAAGGGTAATAGATAAAGATACTAATTATGATTATTATGAACATGCCTTTGATATAACAGATGGTATAATGGCATTTAATATGCTTGAACAATATAAATATATAGATGTAGCACCACTATATTTAATAAATAAGACTTTTTATAGAAATAATAATTTCGAATTTAAGAAAAATATTTATCATGAAGATTTTGATTTAATACCTAAAATAATATCTAAGGCTAAAAAAATAAAATCAATTAATTTTATTGGATATAATTATGTTATAAGAAATAATAGTATTATGAGTGATAGAAGTAAAGAAATAAAAAAATTTGAAGATTGTTTAGAAATATATAAGAATTCAAAAGATTATTTTCAAGAAAAAAAATATAAAGAATTTATGCACTTTTATTCTTCAAGCTTAATGTGTAAATACTTTTCATTAAATAAAGAGATAAAGAAAAAGTATAAAGAAAAAGTAAAATACTTAGGAATATTAAACTATTTAGATACTAGTACGTTTAAAAGAAAGTTAAAAAAAATATATTATTTATTTAAATTTGAGGTAGGAATATGATTAGTATAATTATACCTGTTTATAATACAGAGAAGTATATTGAAGAATGCATAAAAAGTTTATTAGAACAAACATATAATAATTACGAAATAATTATTATTAATGATTGTAGTTTAGGAAATATAGATGAATTAATAAAAAATTATAATTCTTCTAAAATTACGTATATAAAAAATAAACATAATATGGGAATTGGGTATTCTAGAAATTTAGGAATAAAAAAATCTAAAGGAGAATACATTTGTTTTATTGATTCAGATGATTATGTAGATAAAAATTTTTTGCAACTTATGTATGATAAATTGCATAACGATAAATTAGATTTAGTAGTATGCGATTATAATTATGTTGAAAATGGGAAAATAACACCAGTTATTTTAAAAGATTTTCAAATAACTAATTTGTCAAAAAGTCCTGAATTATTAGTAAATATACCTTTAGGGCCATGCAATAAAATAGTAAAAAAAAGTATTATAGTAAACAATGATATTAAATTTAGTGAAACATTAAAATATGAAGATGTTTCATTTGTAGCAAGTCTATTATACTTTAGCAAAAGAATTGGGAAGGTAAGTAAACCTTTAAATTATTTTAGAGTTCATGAATTAAGTGAAACTACAACTAGAGATAGTAAAGTTTTTGATATTTTTGAGGAATTAAATTTAGTTAAAGAAATTTATAAACATGATAAAAATGAATGCTTAAATGAATTAATTATATCTATACTTTTTAATTATTCTATACAACAAAGATATCAAAAAGATAAAAATATAAGAAATAATTTTATAGATAGTGTATTTAAATATTTAGAAGAAAATGAAATAGATTATAAAAATAGCAAATATATAAAAAGTAGAGGTATAAGAGGATTTATAGAAAGTCATAAGAATATTTCTAAAATATATTGTAGTATTTATAGTATGTTTAAATGATTATAGAGTAATATTGATAAATTAATTTTATTAGTTTATCTTTTTTTTTATTTACGCATAATAAGATTAAGGAATAGATTTTTTAATAACTATAGGGTATAATTAGTATGTATTTGGGAGTGATTATATGTTAGGAAGGATACTAGCTAATTTTAAAAGATATTCATTTTTAATGAGTCAAATGGTATCGAGAGATTTTAAAGTTAAATATAAAAGAAGTGTTCTAGGTGTATTATGGAGTTTATTATATCCTTTATTACAAATGTCTGTTATGGCTTTAGTATTTTCTTATATGTTTAAATTTAGAATGCCAGGTGTAAATTACTTAGTTTACTTAATGACCGGACTTGTAATGTTTAATTATTTTAGTGAAGCTAGCAATAGCGCTATGACAAGTTTGGTAGTCAATTTCCCTTTAATGAAAAAAGTATATATCCCTAAATATATATTCCCTTTATCTAAATGTTTGTTTGTAGGAATTAATTTTTTATTAACTTTGATTCCTCTTTTATTAATAATATTATTTACTGGTAATCAAGAAACTCATTGTATTTTAAATATATATTATTTATTTTTACCTTTTGCATATTTATGTTTATTTTTATTTACTGTTGGATTAGGTTTTATTTTATCCACAATATCTGTATTTTTAAGAGATATATTTTATATTTTTGGTATCGTTTTAACTATATGGCAATATTATACACCAATATTTTATGATATTAGTATGATTGCTCCAAATTTACAGAAATTATTTTATTTCAATCCGTTATATCATTATATAGATTTTACTAGACAAATAATTCTTTATAATCATATACCTACTTTAAGTTGTTGGTTATGGTGTTTTGGAAGTGCTATAGTAGTATTTTTATTTGGATGTATTATCTTTAAAATGAAACAAGATAAATTTATATATTATGCATAGGAGGTATTTATGATTACAGTTAATAATGTATCTATGAAATATGACTTAGGTATAGAAGATTATTCTTTTAAAGAAGCATTTATAAATTTATTATCTTTTAAAAAAAGGAAGAAAAAAGAATATTTTATGGCTTTGGATAATGTTACTTTTCATATAAAAAAAGGAGAAGTAATTGGTTTAATAGGCGCAAATGGTGCTGGGAAGTCAACGCTTCTTAAAATAGTCAGTGGTGTTATGAAGCCCACAAGTGGAAGTATTCAAGTTAATGGAGTTGTATCTCCTATGATAGAATTAGGAGCTGGGTTTGATTTAGAATTAACAGCAAGAGAAAATATTTATTTAAATGGTGCAGTAATGGGATATTCTAAAAAGTTTTTAGAAGAAAAATTTGATGAAATAGTAGAATTTTCCGAATTAGTAGATTTTTTAGACGTGCCCGTTAAAAATTTTTCGTCTGGTATGATTGCTAAATTAGCTTTTTCAATAGCAACAATAGTTAATCCTGAAATTTTAATAGTAGATGAAATTTTATCAGTTGGCGATATTAAATTTCAAGAAAAAAGTAAAAATAAAATGATGGAATTAATTAAGGGAGGAACTACAGTTTTATACGTTTCACATTCTTTAGAGTCAATTAAGGAAATTTGTTCTAAAGTCATTTGGTTAGATCATGGAAAAATTGTAGAAATTGGAAATGCTAATAAAGTTTGTGACAAATATTTTAAAAGACAAATGAGTTAGACAGGAGTTATATATGAAATCTATATTGATTGTTTTAGAACAACTAAACATAGGAGGAGTAGAGACTTACGTTTACAATCAAACCAAAATTTTTATTGAACAAGGGCATAATGTTATAATTTTAGCTAAAAAAGGAACATATTATAAGCGATTAAAAAAATTAGGTGCGAAAGTAATAAATCATGAATTTCCATTATTATATAATATTGATTTTAAATCTAGTAATATAATAGAAAAAATTATAAAAAAATACAATGTAACAGAAGTACACATAAATCAATATCCCTGTATTTTATCAACTTTACCTGCCTGTATAAAGTTAGGGATTCCATATGTTGCATACGTACATTCAATTATTTTCGATGTGTTTAATTGGTTTATTAATACATTTCCTGTATATAAAGATTTATTTAATATATATTTTTCCAATGCATATAAAATTGTAACTATTACAGAAGAAACAAAAAGAAAACACTCTGAATTATTTAAAATTAATAGCAATAAGTATATTGTATTAAACAATTCTTTAGATCTTCATACATTTATGTGCAAAAATATAGTAAAGGATATAAAAAAATTTTTGATTATGGGTAGATTTGCTGAAGAAAAAATGCTTGGCATAAAAAATGCAATTGAATTTTTTGCTACTTATAAAAAAACAAGTAATAATGTAAAATTATTATTTTTAGGTGACGGACCTTGTTATAATAAAATAATTGAATTATTAGATGAGTATAAAATTAAGGATTATGAAATGCTTGGTTTTACAGACGATGTTGTTAGTTATATTGAAAAATCTGATATAGTTATAGGAGTAGATAGATGTATATTAGAAGCAATAGGAATGAAAAGATTTGCAATTATTTCTGGATATAATGGATTTAAAGGTTTAGTGACAAAAAATAATATAAAAATAGCAAGTTCAGAGAATTTTTCTGGAAATAATTTACCTGATACATCATATCAAGAGACAATGGACTATTTAAAAAATATTAAAGATTATAAAAAATTCTTAAATTTCAATTATAAATTTATACAAAAAAATTTAGATATTAGAAATAACTTATATTTAATTAATGATATTATAAACATTAATTACAAAAATTTATATGAGGAAATAGAAATAATATATAATAACTATAATACTAAAAAAACGAGTAATTTTAAAAAAATTATTAGCAAATTCTTGAAATGAGGAGGCAAAATGAGAATAGTAGATTTCAAAGATATACCTAGTAAATTAATAAAGCAGGAAGAACCAATAAATAAAAAAGAACCATTAATTGCGATTATAACTCCTTTTTATAATTCAAAAGAAGAATTTTTGTTAACAAAAAATAGTGTATTATCTCAAACTTTCCCGTATTATGAATGGATTATTGTTGATGATGGTAGTACGGATAAAGATAGTTTAAAAATTTTGGATACGGTAAATAAAATTGATAGTAGGATAAAAGTATATAAAAAAACAAATGGAGGTCCTTCGGTTGCAAGAGATTTTGCAGTTAATAAAAGTTCATCTAGTGTAAAATATTTGTTTTTTTTAGATAGTGATGATTTAATAGAACCAACAACATTAGAAATATTATATTGGAGTTTGGAATGTAATAAAGAAGCAGATTTTGTTTGCCCTGCAATTATAAATTTTGGAGATGAAGAGTATGTAGGTGAATCATTTTTAAATGCAAGACTTGAAAAAGAAAATAATATTATATATATATCATCTATGGTAAGAAAATCGGCATTTTTAGAAGTTGGCGGTTTTGGTATAAAAGAAAAGAATATGTATGAAGATTGGGGATTGTGGTTAAAATTAATGGCTGCAAATAAAATCCCTATGAAAATAAGCACTCCACTATTTTGGTATAGAAAAACCTCAAAAGGAGAATTTTCCAGAGCACAAAATAATAATGATAAGGCAATGAATTATATTAATTCTTTAACGCCAAAAGTAAATGATGATTTAAAAGTGATTCAATTTCCTGAAATCGGGGATGTTGCTCCTTTAGTTGATACAAATATAGATTTTCTAGTTCCTTATTATAAGAATACGAAAAAAATTCCAATATTATTTATTATACCTTGGATGCAGCTTGGCGGTGCAGATATTTTTAATTTAAATCTTATAAAATTGTTAAATAAAAATAAATATGAAACTATAATTATAACAACGAGAGTTTCTGAAAATGAAATCAGGAATGAATTTACTAAGTATTGTGATAAAATATATGAATTAGCATCTTTTTTAGAAAGAAAAGATTATTTGAAGTTTGTATTATATTTAGTAGAGTCAAGAAATATTAAAATTGTTTTTGATAGTAATAGTGCCGAAGGATATAGTTTTTTTCCTGCGATTAAAAATAAATTTCCGAGTATTAAGATAATAGATTATGTTCATGCAATTGAGTTAAATGATGGAAAAGGTGGATTTGCAAGATATACAGAACTTTTTGATAATTATATTGATAAAACGTATACATGCAATAATTTTACAAAAAGTCAATTAGAAACTTATTTTAAAAAATCAAATGTAAAAACATTATATATAGGAACTGATCCTGAAAAATATAATATTAATGATTGTGATATTTCTTTCTTAAAAAATAAGTACGGTATTACATCTGATTATAAAGTAATTTCTTTTGTAGGTCGTTTAAGCGATGAAAAACGTCCATTGTTTTTTATTAAGTTAGCAAAAAAAATGTTAAAGAGTAATAAAAAATTGTTATTTTTATTAGCTGGGGATGGCCCTTTATACAAAGAATTAAAAAGATATATAAGAGTTAACAATTTAAATAAAAATGTTATTCTCTTAGGATGGGCAAATTCAAAAGAAGTTTATGCTGTAAGTGATATTGTTATTATATGTTCTTCATTAGAAGGATTGGCATTAACTTCTTTTGAAGCATTATCAATGGGAAAGCCGGTTGTTTCAGCTAATGTTGGAGGCCAAGCAGAATTAATTAACGATAATGTAGGAAAAATAATAAAAGAATCTTATTCAAATGAAAAAGAAGAAATAAAATTGTATGAAAATTCAATAAATGAAGTTTTAAGTAATTATTCTTTATTATCGAAAAATTGTAGAAAAATAATTTTAAATAAATTTAACATTAATTCTTTAGTTAGTAATTTTGAAAGCGAAGTTGATTTATTATTAAAAGATGGAAATGAAAAAATTAAGGATTCATATGAAAAAATATGTGAATTAGTGTTAATTCAAGAATATAATTTACATTCTTGGTTAACTAGAGAATACTATAAAAAACAATTTAAATATGATTTAATTACTGGCGAAAATGAATTTATATATAAGGATGAAAATAAAGAAAGTATAAAAAAAAGTATTTCGAAATATGGTATTTTGCCAGAAGTAAAAAATATTTTAGACTGTTTAAGAAATTTTAAAAAATTTATTTATAATTTACTTTTTGGACTTGCAAAATACGTAAAAAATGTATTATTCTATTTCATATATTTTATTAAATTTTTTATAAAATCTATTTTTTCAGTTTTTATAATAATATTTAAATTAATACTTTATTTTATAAAAAAATAATTGTTTCACTTTTTTGATTGTCTTGATATAATTTTATTAAATGCGAGGTGAAGTTTATGTTTAATAAAAAAAAGATGTATGTATTTTTATTATTGCTTCCCATAATAGATTTAATAACTTCATTAACAACTAGATTGTATAATCCCCCATTAAGTTTAGGTATTGTTATTAAAGTATTATTTTTAGCAATAATGTTGTTCTATTTATTCTTTAGAAGTACATCTAAATATAAGAAGCTTTGTATAGGATATATATTTTTAATATTTATATATATAATTTTATATTATGTAAGTAAAATAAAATACTTAACAATAAATAGTTTTGTTACTGAAACAATGTATTTAGCTAAAATATTATATTTTCCTATGCTTTTATCATGTTTATTTTGTTATTTTGATGATAATAAACTATCAAAAGGTGAACTAGATAATATTTTAAAAATAACGCTTATTACGTATTGCGTATTATTATTTGTACCTTTGATAACTAATACTGGATTTGATACATATGTTGACGGAGATATTCCTGGCAAGGTAGGGTGGTTTTTTGCTGGTAATGAGATTTCAATAATATTGGTTTTATTATTCCCGTACATATATAGTATTTTGAAAACCAAAAAGAGTTATTGGGTAATTCTTCCAATAGTAATAATTTTAATAATTTCTACTATTGGTACTAAAGCTAGCATGGTAGGAATTATTATAGATTGTTTTATTATATTTTTAATTAGCTTATTTTATAAAACTAATAAAAATAATCATAAAAAAATTATTATATTTTCATCTATTTTGTTTATAGCGTCTATTTTAATTTTTTCAACATCTAATTCTTTAGATAATTTTAAAATGGCCTTAGGAATTCAAGATAAAGAAGTTTCAGAAAAAGTTAGTGAAAAAACAACAAAGAAAACAACACAAACAACTACTAAAAAGCAAAAAAAGAAAACAAAAATTGAAAAAGAGATTGCAGCTTTAGAAGAAGAATTAAATAAAAAAGTTTTTTTAGGAGAATTTATAAATAAGTATGGAGGAAAAATTTTAAGTGGCAGAAACAAATATTATGGTATCACGTATTTAATACAACAAAAAAATATGAGTGCAAAAACTTTATTTTTAGGATTAGGATATGTAAATACTTCAGCTATAAATAACAAAAGAATTGAAAAATTAATAGAAGTAGACCCACTTGATATTTATTTTCATTCTGGATTAATAGCATTTATAATTGTATTTCTTCCTTATTTATATTATTTATTTAAATTGATAAAATTAAAAAAATTAAATAGTAGTATCATTTATTATAGTTTGATGCTAGGAATGATATTTTGTATATCATGTATAAGTGGTCATGCTTTTATAGCTCCGGCTGTAAGTATATATATTTCTTTATATTTTATTCTAGCATTTTATGAATTAGGATTGATAAATACTAAAAAACAAAACATAGAGAAAAATAAAGTTAGCATATATGCTCTTCATTTAAATTATGGTGGTATTGAAAGAGATGTTATAAATAAGGCTAATATGTTATCTAAAAATTATAATGTTGAAATTATTTCAGTATACAATTTACTTGATAAATTGCCTTATAATATAAAAGATAATGTAAAAATAACTTATCTAAATGATAAAAAAATATATCCCAATAAACCAAAGTTTTTAAAAGCTTTGAAGAGTAAAAATATATTTAATATTTTTAAGGAAGGATTATATTCTGTTAAAGTATTGTATTATAAAAATAATATGCTTATAAAGTCTATGATTGACTGTAATAGTGAAATAATAATATCTACTAGAGCTGATTTTTCATTAAAATTAATTAATTATAATAATTATAAAAACATTAAAATTGCTCAAGAACATATTTACCATAATAATAAAAAAACTTATTTTAAAAAATTAAAAAAAATATTAAATGGCGTGGATTATTTAATGCCAAGCAGTAATTATTTAACTAACTATTATAAAGAAAAATATACAAAGTATGCTTATAAAATTGTTACTAATCAAATGTTTGTAGAAACTGATGGAAGTATTTCTAATCTAGATAAAAAATCAATTATATCTGTTGGAAGACTGAGTAAAGAAAAAGGTTTTGACGATTTAATATATCTTTTTAAAGAGGTATCTTATAAACATCCTAATTGGGAATTAAACATTGTTGGTGATGGTAAAGAAAAAAGTAATTTAAAATCTTTAATAAAAGAATTAGATTTAAATGATAAAGTTAAAATATTAGGATTTAAGAATTCTTTAGAATTAAATGAAATTTATTGTGACTCGTCAATATATGTCATGACTTCTTTAGAAGAATCTTTTGGTTTAGTATTGTTAGAAGCAGCTAGCCATGGACTTCCAATAGTAGCTTTTTCTAGTGCTTTAGGTGCATGTGAAATATTATCTGATGATAAGGGAATACTTATTAAAGATAGAAATAAAGAAGAAATGATAAAATCAATAAATTCTTTAATAGATGATGAAAATATGAGAAAAGAATATCAAAAAAGGTCATTAGATATAGCAAAAAAATATTCATTTGAAACTGTTGAAAGTTATAATATAGAATTTTTTTCAAACATTCACGAAAATGGGTTATTTAATAATTTATATTTAGGTACTAAAAAAGAATTCTATGATATAGTAAAAAATAAATTAAAAAATAAAGAAAAAACTTTTATAGTCACATCTAACCCAGAAACTTATATGCTAGCAAGAAGCGATATTGAGATGAATAATTTATTATATGATCATAAAAATCTAATAATTCCAGATGGAGCTTCAGTAGTTAAATGTGCTAATTATTTAGGTTATAAAGTGAAAAAGCGTATAACCGGTGTAGATTTAGCTGAATATTTGTTGGAATTAGCTAATGAAAAAAAATATAAAGTATATTTGTTCGGTGCAAAGGAAGAAATAATAGAAAAATTTGAAAATATTATTAATAAAAAGTATCCAAAAATAAAACTTGTAGGTGCAACTAATGGTTATATTAAAGACAAACGAGCTGTTATGGAGTATATTAGTACTACAAAACCTGATGTTGTATTAGTTGGCATGGGCATACCGTTGCAGGAAAAATTAATATACGAAAATCTTTCGCTATTTGATAAAGGAATATTTGTAGGAGTTGGAGGAGCATTTGATGTTTTAAGTGGGAAAATAAAAAGAGCTCCTAAAATATTTATTTTACTTAATTTAGAATGGCTATATAGAATTTTAAGAGAGCCAAAAAGAATAGTTAGATTTATTAAATATAATATTAGATTTTTATTTAAAGTATTTAAAGAAAAACATTAGAGCA
Organism: uncultured Bacilli bacterium; assembly: GCA_947626515.1. Lineage (GTDB taxonomy): Bacteria > Bacillota_I > Bacilli_A > RF39 > UBA660 > UMGS1124. The sequence goes on along the minus strand of CANQSL010000001.1, from coordinate 9,395 downwards.
TAATGTTTTTTTATAAAAATTGTATGTGGAGAAAAAAAAATTATTTTAATTGAATCAAAACTTGATATGTGATATATTTCAATTAGAAAATAGAGAAATGCAAAGTTTGTATGCATTTTAGAGTTGAAGTCTAAATGGTAATGATTTTAATATATGGAAGACTTCAGTAGATGATAATGTTTTGAATCAGATTAATAGAATATGCAGCTTTTAATAATGGATAAAAATATAATATTAGATTAACAGTGCTAAATTAATTTATATGAGGGAGACTTATGGAAAAGATAAAAAAAATATTTATTTATGTAATGCTTATTTTAATAGGATTGTTTATATCAATATCTACTTTAGAAAATGGAATATTATTATCTATTTTGTCTATTGTGGTTATTTATTTATTTGTAAAGAAAGTAAATATAAAACGTTTTTCTTTATTTTTAATAATATTTTGTTTAGTAACCAAAATAGTTGCAATATTATTACTAAATAATCAAATATTGGCAGATTATTATATTATGTATGATGCATCTGAAAAAGTATTATTTAAAGATTTAAGTTTTGTTAATAAGTTTTATTTTACACAATGGGGTTATCAATTATTTCATGTATTTTATCAAGCTTTGATGTTAAAATTTATAAACAACATTATATTTTTAAAGATATTAAATTGTATATATAGTACTGTAATAACAGTTGTTATTTATAATATAGTAAAAAAGATTTCTAGTGAAAAAAGTGCGAGAATAGTAAGTTTATTATATGCTATATCTTTATATCCATTATATTTAAATGGAATTTTAGGTAATCAACAACTAGCAATGATGTTGATGTTAATAGCCATATATATATTTTTGTTCAAAAAAAGAAATATTGTTAATTTATTACTTGTAGGTTTTTTAATGGGAGTAAGTAATTTAGAAAGACCAGAGGGAATAGTTTATATTTTAACAATAATAGTATATATAATTTTTACAAATAAAAAGTTTAAAGAAATATTAAAAAATGTGATGTTAATATTAATTATGTATCTAATAGTTACAAATGGTGCTTCTTTAGCCATGATAAAATTTAATATTAATGAGATAGGTTTTAGAAATTCAAATCCACAATGGAAGTTTTTAATAGGATTTAATTATAAATATGATGGTAAAAACAACATAGAGGATGAAATTTATTTGACCGATACAAAAAAAGAAAATGAAGAAATAATTAGAAGAATTACAGATTTTAAAAAACTTCCTAATTTATTTTATCAAAAGATAAAAATTCAATGGCTATATGATGATTTGGACAATACGTTTAATGTTAAAAATAATAAACAATTTTCAAAAAGTATAATTGATTTAATATTAAATTATGCCAAAATAATTAATTTAGTCATAATAATATTTATATTTATAGGTTTATTTAAAAATAAAAAGATAAATAATGTATATTATTTCTTTTTAATCAATATATTTATTTATTTTGGAATATATTTATTAATTGAAGTAGCAGCTAGATACTATTTTAATCCTCAAGTATCAATAATTATATTATCTAGTTTGGGAATTGAAAGATTGATAAGTACTTTAGAAAAAAATAATTTTAAAAAAAATAAAAAAATTATCAGTAATTGATAGTTTTTTTAGTATTTTTAGGTATTATATTATGTTATACTATTGATGAGGAAGTGTAATATGAAAGTATATGTATATGATTTTGATAAAACTATATACGATGGAGATTCTTCAATAGATTTTATTAAATTTTTAATGAGCAAAAAGAAAAAATTATTTTTTAGATTACCAAAAATGGCATTTTATTATTTTAAATATAAAACTAAATTAATTGAAAAAGAGGAAATGAAGGAATACTTTTTTAGTATTGTAAAATATTTTGATAATATTGATGAATTAGTTAATGAATTTTGGACAAAAAAAGAAAATAAAATAAAACAATTTTTTATTAATAAAAAAAGTCATAAAAATGATATTATTGCATCAGCGAGTCCAGAATTTTTGTTAAAACCTATTAAAGAAAAATATAAAATATTAGATTTGTTTGCAACTAATATTAATAAAAAAACTGGAATAATAAAAGGTAAAAATTGTCATGATGTTGAAAAATTAAGACTTATTAACAAACAATATAAAAACTATATTATTGAAGAAATGTATAGTGATGATGAAATATCAGATAAACCTTTACTAGATATAGCTAAAAAATCATATATAGTTAAAAAAAATAAATTAATCGATTATACATTATATAAACCAAATATATTTAAAAGATTTTGGAATTGGGGATGGGGAATATATCACAAAAATGAAGAGTTATGGAATTATTTAATAGTTGGATTTTTGACAACAGTTGTGGCTTTAGCTGTCTATTATTTTTGTGTATTAACTTTTTTAAACCCAAATATTGCAATAGAATTACAGTGCGCTAATATAATATCTTGGATATTGGCGGTCGCTTTTGCGTATTTTACTAATAGAGTTTTTGTCTTTAAAAGTAAAAATCCAAATAAAATAAAAGAAGCAACAAGTTTTGTAGGGTCTAGAGTAATTACTTTATTGCTAGATATGTTAACTATGTTTATTATTGTTACAGTGTTACATTTGAATGATAAAATAGGTAAAATTATTTCTCAAGTTATAGTAACAATTGGGAATTATATAATTAGTAAACTATTTGTATTTAGAAAGTAGAGATGACATTATGGAGACTTTGTATATTATTGTGCCTTGCTATAATGAAGAGGAAGCTTTAAAGGATTCTTCTAAAGAGTTTAAGAATAAAATAAATCAATTAATAAAATCTAAAAAAATAAGCAAGGATAGTAAAGTATTATTTATCGATGATGGTTCTTTAGATAAAACTTGGAGTATAATAAAGGATTTATCTAATAAAGATAGTATTTATAAAGGTATAAAGCTTTCTAAAAACAAAGGACATCAAAATGCTTTACTGGCAGGACTTGAATATGTATGCGATAAGTGTGATATGTGTATAAGTATAGATGCAGATTTACAAGATGATATAGATGCTATAGATAAAATGGTGGATGATTACTATAAAGGCTATGAAATAGTATATGGAGTCAGAGATTCTAGGGAAAATGATGGATTTTTAAAAAGATTTACAGCACAATTCTTTTATAAGATAATGAATGTCTTGGGAGCTAATACAATCTATAATCACGCGGATTATAGATTGCTTAGTAATAAAGCTTTAACTTATTTACTAGAATATAAAGAATCGAATTTATTTATAAGAGGTGTTGTTCGTGAAATTGGTTTAAATTCAAGTATTGTGTACTATGAAAGAAATAAAAGAATTGCAGGTAAGTCAAAATATTCCTTAAAAAAAATGTTTAATTTGGCAATGAATGGTGTAACTAGTTTTTCCGTAAAACCATTAAGTATAATAACTTTAATCGGTTTCATAGTATCAATTTTTAGTTTTATGATTATGGTATATACATTAATTGTTAAATTTACTGGTCATACTGTTCCTGGATGGACATTTATTACAATTTCAATATGGTTAATTGGTGGTATACAAATGTTGTTTTTAGGAATTTTAGGAGAATACATTGGAAAAATTTATAACGAGGTAAAGAATAGACCAAAATACTTTATAGAAAGGACAACAGATGATGAAAAATAATGATGAACTAAAAAGATTGATAATAATTATTACAGTTGGCATTTTAGTCTATTGTGGTATAAATAATTTAAAAATAGTTATTAATTTTTTATTAAAGATAATTGATGTATTATTCCCATTTATCTTAGGTGTTGTTCTTGCTTTTATATTGAATATTCCTATGACAAAAATAGAAAATTTTTTAAAAAAATATAAGAAAAACAAAGCTAGTAAAATTTCTGTAAGAATTATAGCTATTATAATTTCATTAGTTATATTGTTTGCAATTATATTATTTATATCATTCTTACTTATTCCAGAGTTAATTGAAAATATTCAATTATTAATATCAAATATTCCTTCTTTTATAAAGAATATTGAAGAAAGTATTCTTAACTTATTGAAAAATGTTCCAGAAATTCAAAGTAGGTTTAAAGATGTATTCCAACAAAATGCAAATATAGATACAATTATAGTAAAGGTTTTAAATTACATAGTTAATGGGGCTGTTGATTTTATTGGTACTGTTATATCAAGTGTAATAACTTTATTTACTGGATTAGTTTTTGCAGTATATATGTTGAGTCAAAAAGAATATTTATCTAATAATATAAAAAAAGTAATGAATGCGTATTTAAACAGAAAACAATCAAAAAAAATATTAGAAATTGCAGATCTTACAAATAAAACATTTTCTAAATTTATTTCTGGACAATGTGTTGAAGCTGCGATACTTGGTGGAATTTTCTTTGTAGTATTAACAGTATTTAGATTCCCTTATGCATTAATAATAAGTGTTTTAACAGCGATTACAGCATTAATACCAATATTTGGAGCATTAATTGCTATGGTTATTGGAGCTATTTTGATTGCAGTTACTAGCCCTACACGAGCAGTAGTATTTATAATATTATTTTTAGTTATTCAACAAATAGAAGGCAATTTTATTTATCCAAAAGTTGTTGGCAAATCAGTAGGTCTTTCTCCTCTTTTAACATTACTTGCAGTAACTGTGGGTGGTAGTTTATTTGGAGTTTTGGGTATGTTGATTGGCCTTCCAATAGCAAGTATAGTATATGCACTAATAAAAGAAGATGTAAAAAAAAGAGTCAAATATTGATTCTTTTTAATTTAAATACATAACATTAATATCTACATCTCCATATATGCCATCTACTCTTCCAGTATTGCATAATTGCCATAATAAATAATCTCCTTTATATGTAGTTTTATCTGTATAATGAGCCAACCATGTAATGTTATCGGTTTTTAACCACATATTTTCCAAATATGTTTTACTGCTGTACAACATTCCTTTATATCCAGCATTTTCAATTGTTTTAATAAATTCATTTGCAACGTTAGTTAAATTAAAGAAACTTAAATTATATTTATTAAAATTTGACCATTCTTCCCAATCAAATGCAATTGGTAAATCTACTTTGTAGTCTTTTATTTGTTTTATGACCCATTCTGCTTCTTCTCTAGCTTTTGCTATAGAATTTGCATATGAATAGTAATACAGTCCAACATCTATTCCAACTTTATTGGCATTTGTGATATTTTGAATGAATTTATCATCAATTACAGATATACCGTTAATTCCTTTTGTTCTTCCAACTCTTAATATTACAAATTCAACTCCAGCATTTTTAAGTTTTTCATAATCAACATCACCCTGCCATTCCGAAATATCTAAACCTATTTTTGTATTTTCTGTTTTGTAATTTTCTATAACTTCACTAAACTCTATTTTTTTACTTGTATAATTATTTGAAGATGTTCCGTCTGGTTCATATACATTTAATATAAATTCTTTTGATGCTACGTTATTTGAATTATCTATTGCTTTAAATATTAAAGGGTACTTCCCTGTTTCATCTAAATTATAATCTCCTTCAATAAAGCATTTTGGATTGTTATCATAGTTATCACCACATAGTATATTTTCAACTAAATCAATATCACTATTTTTAGAAATAGAATATGTGTCATTTAACCAAATTAAAGGAGGAACGTCATCTATAACATTTATAGTAAATTCATAATTTAATTTAATATTTTCATCATTTATAAATTGAAATTTTATAACTTTTTCTCCAAGTCTAGTAGAATCTATTTTATAATCATTTAATATTTTTCCGTTAATTGATAATATAAAATCGGATACTTTTTTATTATCATAAAATTTTAACGTTAAATCGTCTTTCAATACAATTTCTATTTTAGCATTTTTAATTTTTAAATATTGGTAATATTTATACAGGGAATAAATTGTTCCGCTTAGAATGATTAAAGATAAAATTAATATTATTATAATTTTTCTATTTTTCATATTTCACCTTAAATGAAGTATATCATATTATTTTCTTTTAAACAATAATAGGTTATAATATATTTAAGGAGGATATTATTTATGAACGAACAAAACGAAATAGAAGAAGATGTATTGGCAATAAGTTGCGAATATCCGTTAGTAATGAATATAAATGAATTAGGAGAAACTAAAGAATGTGATGAAAGAATTAAAAGACCATTTGTTGTCTCTTCTAATAAGGTCAAAGAATTTTTTAGTCAAAAAAGAGATAAAGATATAGATAGGCAAATATCTAGTGTAAAGGAAAAATTTAATATAGAAATGCCAAAAATTGAAAATAATATGTCTTTAAGGTTAAAAAGAAAATAAATTTCTAAAATTTTGAAATAAAAATTATGGTATAATCGAACTATGGTGATAAAATGATTAAAGAAAAGTCAAAAGGTTTATTAATTGTTATTTCTGGTCCAAGTGGTGCTGGAAAAGATACTATTTGTAATAAAATTATTGAAGGTATGAAAAATATAAAAATGTCTATATCAATGACTTCAAGAGAACCTAGAAAAAATGAAGTTGAAGGTAAAGATTATTATTTTGTAACAAAACAAGAATTTGAAAGAGCAATAAAAAATGATGAGTTTTTAGAATATGCCACTGTACATGATAATCAATATTATGGTACTCCAAAATTAAAATTAGATGAAACAATTAATTCTGGAACAAGTGTAATTTTAAATATAGATATTCAGGGTGCTTTAAAAGTAAAAGAAAAAATCAAAGAGGCTCTTTTTATATTTATAATGCCACCAAGTATGGAAGTGTTAAAGGAAAGATTAATTAAAAGAGATACAGAAACTAAAGATAAAATATTAGAAAGATTTAAAACTGCTTATAATGAAATAAATGAGTATAAAAAATATAATTATATAGTAGTTAATGATAAATTAGAAGATGCTGTTGAAAAAGTTAAATCTATAATAATAGCAGAAAAATGTAGAGTAGATAGAATAGAAGATATTTATTTAAATACAAAAGAAGAGTTTATTCATGAAGGATTAATAGATAAAGAATTTAAAAATGATGATATTGTAATTTAGTGAGGTACTATGAATATAATAGAAAAACAAACAGTTGCTATTTCATACAATTTAGCTAAAACTAGCATAAATAATTTTTTAAAACTGCTAGATATTAATCCAGAAGCTTATGAACATTTATTTAAAATACCTATACAAGTAAAAAATATGGAAGAAAAAGTTATAGCAAAGTATGAGCCACAAGAAGGAAATATTTATATAAATGAAACATATATACAAAATTTTCTAAAAAAGTATTCTCTTTCTAATAGTGCTAAAAGAATACAACTTAATATAGCTTTATCTATAGTTCATGAATTGCTTCATTTAAATAGAAGTATTATGATTGAAGGGGGAAAAGTTACAAGTCCTTTTGAAGAACAAGAAAATAATCGAAAAGAACATAATTTGGATGAATATAGAAAGGCTTTAGTCGATGTATTAAAAAAACCATATGCAAATGAATTTGGAAAGTTTATACCTATAAAATCTAGAATTAATAAAGATGGTACTATATCAGTTATTGCATATAATAATGAAACAAAGAATTATAATGAATTTTTAAATTTAGATCTAAAATTAAATATTACTGATATAGATAAATATATTCTTGAACTTAGTGAGATATTAAATACTAAAGCTTTTGATTCTAATGTTATAAAAGATAACTTTGTAGGTGATACTGATATTGCAGTGGTTTCTGATATTAGTTTTTATGATAAGGAAAAAACGAAAAAACAGGAACTTTTAAATATTCATGAGAAATTAGAGAATAGTGATGGATTAGAAGAAGCATTTACAGAAGTTCTTGCTAATATAATAATTATGTCGAGAAATGATGTAACCTTGGATTTAGGTAAATATTTAGAAAAAATTGAACAAGCACCTTTGGATGTGGTTGGCATAGATGAAAAAAAAGCTGCCAAATTGATAAAATATGCAGGTAAAGATATTTTGAAATGGTTTATGCTATCGACATATGGGGATTATTATGACGATGAATTTGAAAATATTTTTGGCAGTGATTATTTAAGAGTATTAAAAGATTTTCAAAAATTATATGATGCTGTAATTAATGAAGAAACTGGGTATGAAATGTTTGCTAGAGATTTAGATTGCATTATTGAGGATAAAATGGGTAAAAAAAAATAAAAAATCACAATGTGTGATTTTTTAAATATCTAATTCTTTTTTTATTTTTAAACGTTTTATGTATTCTGGATTAGGTCTACTTCCTCTAATATTTCTAATTCTTTTAGAATTAATTAATTCATCTTGAATTAAGTGAGCTTCTTCAATAGATTCAGTATTAAAATATGTAGTTTTTATGCTATCTTTAATTTTTTTAATTTCTTCTTTTTGTGCAAATGTTAAAGGTTTGCGTTTTTCTTCTTCATAATTTAGACAATTAGAAACTATAAATTTATTTATTTTTTCAGTACCAGGCTTACATAATTGATATCCATCTGTAATAAAATCATATTCTTCTATGTTATGTTCTATGCCTTCCAGTATTTTTCTACAATTTCCTACAGTTGCATTTTTACAGTTTTCCCAACATAAATGAACTTGCATTTGATCAAAAGTAATATCTATTAAATCTGAAAAAACCATTAAAGATAAATTTTTAATACCATTTTTATCTTCATTACTAAAAGTTTCGCCAATTTCTAATAACATTTCAGAAATATCTTTTCCATTTACTTTTTCACGTTCTAACTTATTTATTTTATCTTTCCCTAAATCTAAAATAGTTTTTAAATAATATGAAAGAACAATTTTTTTAATAGCTATAGAAATAATTATATCAAAGTGATTTTCAAGCATGTCATCAAAATTAATTCTATCTCTTATATCTATATATGGACCATTTTTAGGTGTTTTTTTAGTTATTATGATCTGTGTGTATGCCTCATTTATATATTTAAGAATATCCACTAAGTCTTCTTTAGATGAAGCAACTTTTAAAATTTCAAATAATTTGTTTATTATTGTTTGACCATATCCAGATTGATTTATTTCTTTCATCATTGTATAAATAAGTTTTTTTGCTTTAGCAAAATCTTCTTTTGTATAATTATTATCATAATTTATAATATTTTTAAAACATTTTTCATTATTTATTAAATTTGCTTTATTTGATAATTGAGATGTACGTATAGATTTAGTTACTATACCGTTTTCCTTTTTAATTATCACTCTTTCCATAAAAATCCCCCTTTTTGAAAAAGTAGATAAATTATACCATATTTTATTAATTTGTCAAGTTTTTATTGCTTTTTTTAAATATAATGTGTGATTTTTAAATAAAAATGTTACATCAAATAAAATGAATTTTAAGTAAAAATGTTACATGAGGGAATTGATTA